>NZ_JAXKBY010000150.1:0-4385 GCF_036552745.1 Faecalicoccus sp. | reverse complement strand
TGTTTGGTTAAAAATGATTGAGTATTTGTAGTCATAAAGAATACCTCTTTTCTGACTACAATATAAAATCTAATTTGACATTATTTATGCCATATCACCAAATTGTCGGTATAGCGTTTCATTATTGTTTTTTTTGATAACATATTTAGCTTTTTGGCTTTTTTTCATCTTTTTGGACATAGATTCCTTTTTTATACATTCTTGAAAGATTTTTTAAGCCGTTTTGATTATTGATCAGAGCAGCTTCTAAATAACATCGATATGCATTTTCTAAGTCGTCATTTTGTTCGTAAAGCTCGCCTAGTAAAGGGATTAATTCTTTATAGCCAGCCTCAATTCCACGATGATAGGTACGAAAAGCGCAGTCAATCATTCCATTCCAATTAAAATCAAATGCGAGTTGTTCATATTCTTCCATTGATAAATGTATAGTATCTTCTGTATCATAGAAGATTAAGTTCCATCCTTCGATCAAACGTCTGTTTTGTGGATCGTATTTAAATTCCATAAGTATACCTAAAAATCTACTAAATATATGGATATCCGAACATCCATGAAGCTCTTTTTCTTTTGAATCGATTTGATTTTGGCACTTAATGCCTTTCCTGCATCCATTAATCGGGAAAATACAATATTATCCTTTTCAGGGATATAACCAAGTTTTTTATTGGAAGAGTCTAAGATGACTATGGCATTCGGATCAAATTTATTTTGTTCACGTACTAGTTTTAAAGATTCTTGCGGGTTCAGTTGTAGTAAAATGGATGGATCTTCTAAATGTGTTGTACCTGCAATATAAGTATCAAATAAATGAATTTCACGAATTAAGGGTTTTAAAAGCTTATCAACACCACCATTTTGATTCAATGTTTCTACTAATTCATTGGAATGGTTTTGTATCAATTCATTTGACATGTTTGAAATACCTCCTGGTCTTCCAAAAGATTATTGATCACATCATTAAGATTATTTTGATAGTCTTTATAAGATTGAATTTCTTTTTTTAATTCAATATCTTTTTGATGAATTTTGTCTTCATCCATTAAAATAAATTTATAGGTATAAGGTTCATTTTGAATATATTCTTGAATTTCTTCTTTTAGCTGTAGAATTTTTTCATCTATATTAGGTATATCGATAGAACGCGCATAACAATGGAGGTCTTGAAGTATCCTTTGAACTAAAACATCTAATTCACTTAACTCTTTGGTATCATTAGCTTGATATGCAATCGTAATTTGATTCCATAAGTCCATTAATTCAGGTGTTTTATCGGTTAATGGATTGACATCTGGATGAATTTGTTTGGCAAGTCGACGATAAAGCTGTTTAGAACGTTTGATTTCATAGTCGCTGGAATATTTAAGCTTTTTACAATTCTTGACATCATTAAGTAGTTGTTCAAGATAATTATTATAAGATGTCATTTCATGTTTAAGAATATAGTTGATTTTATGTATATCAATACCTTGATTTTGATTGATTTGAAATTGAAAAAGGGAAATTTTCTTTTTAAGACGAATGCATTCTACTTTGAGTCTGTAAAGAGTAACAATTTTTTCACCGAAATGATGTAGATACAAACCCTGATATTGATTTGCCTCTTTTTGAATTTGATCCTTTTCGAGTAATAAGTTTTCATATTGTTTATATTTTGAATCTGAATGTATTGTAATAGACATAAATATCACCAATATCATTATAAGACAATACTAAAAAAAGCTCGATTTTTTTACGAGCTTTTCTACTATTCACCAATCTTAGAATCGATATCTTCGATTTGTGCTTCCAGTTCTTTGATGAAGTCTTCTTTTTGTTGAATCTGCGCTTCGATGTCTTTCATTTCCTGCTCAGAAACTAAGCCATACAAAGAATCTTGAAGACGTTCAATCTGACGTTTTTGATTGTTCAATAAATCAACTTTACGAGCACGAGCATCTTTCATACGATTCTGATGATCGGCCTGACGTTTGGCATTTGATTTTCCTAAACCGTCAAAATAGATATCGTTGATTTCACGGAATTCATTCCAGATCTTATCATCTTTATTCTTTCCGCAGGAACCGATTTTTTTCCATTGTACCGCAAGATCCTTCATCGTTTCTGTATTTTCACGAGAATAATCTTCGCTATCCTTAATAGCACGAGCTTTTTCAATCAATTCTTGTTTTTCTTTCAAATTGACAGCTTGTGTACTATGCAATTCTTCATAGAAAGCGTTACGGCGGGTATAGAATTTTTGACGGGCGCTGTTAAAGGCTTCCCACAAAGCGTCGTTATCTTCTTTTCCCGCAAATCCGGCTTCTCTCCATTGCGTCATTAAATCACGGAATTTTTCAGATGTTTTTTTCCATTCAACAGAATCTTCAAGCTCTTTGGCTTTTTCAATGAGAGCCTCTTTAGCTTCTTTGACTTTATCAAAGTTTTGATTCATGTTTTCCCAGGCTTCCTGTTTGCGGTCATAGAATACCTGTCGTGCTTTCTGGAATTCTTCCCAGAGAACGTCGTCTAAATTACGTCCGGCGCTTGGGATTTTTTTCCATTCTTCAAACAATTCCTGCTGCGCTTTTGTCGTCTGTTTCAGATCTTTGGCTTGCGATAATTCTTTCGCTTTCTCGATCAGAGCGCGTTTAGCTGCTTCGTGTTCTTTTTCGGCTTCTTTAAACTTTGCATAGAAAGCATCGATGGCTGCCTCAAAGCGATTTTTTAGATCTTCTTCGTACTCGCTTTCCCAATAATGAATCTGTCTCCAGCTGCGTCGTAACTGATTGATTTTCTGGCTGGCTTCATGATCATCTTCTATTTCATCGATTTTCTCTGCCTCTAGCACAAGAGCCTCTTTTTGTTGGATATCTTCATCCATATCGTCGTATTTTTCTTCAAAGTAGTTTTCGTTCATACGCTCACCCCCTACTTTTTGATACATATATGAAGTATATCACAAAATCAGAAACATCCCAAGAAATTCCACAAAATTCCTAGTGGTTTTCTAAAAATAGTAGAAAATGATCGCAAAAATGCAGTTGTAAATGTAAATAATACGTGTTTCAATAGAAACAAGAAAGAGGTTTATCATGAATACAAAAGAATTTATAATATCATCTTCAAGTGATGAACTTGCCTTGTCGGCCTTGTTGATCCAGCCAGATACTGCGTTAAAGGGAGTCATCGTGATTTTACATGGTATGGCCGAACATAAAGAGCGTTATGTTGATTTTATGCAGGCGTGTGCGAAAGACGGGTATGCGGCACTGATCTATGATCATCGAGGACATGGAGAAAGCGTATGTTCAAAGGATGACTATGGCTATTTCTATGAGGAGGATGCGGATTATATCGTGGAAGATGTCAAAGATGTGATCAATCATGTCAGACAGGCGTTTCCATCAGTTCCGGTTATTTTATTTGCACATTCTATGGGAACACTGGTAGCGCGTCTGTATTGTAAGAAGTATGATGATACAATTGACAAGCTGATTCTTTCCGGACCGGTCGTTAAAAATCTACTAGTTACAGCGGCACTTTTTTCGACAAAAGTTTTAAGTCTATGTTTTGGTAAGCATCACCGCAGTCATTTTATTCAATCTCTGGCTTTTGGTGGATACGATCGGAAATTTGAAGGAACTCACGAGAATCGCTGGTTATCGGAAAATATGCATAATGTGATGGCGTATAACGCAGAAGAAAAAGATGGTTTTATCTTTACGTTGAATGGGTTTAAAAATCTGTTTTTGATGGTGAAAAGAACATTTGATGGAAAAGGCTGGAAAGTTAAAAATCCCACTCTTCCGATTTTGTTTCTGGCAGGAGAAAACGATCCTGTCATTGGCTCTGTAGAACAACTGCATCAGGCAGAAGATGACATGCGTAGACAAGGATACGATACGATCGAAGAAAAAGTATATCCGCATATGCGACACGAAATCTTACAGGAAGAAAAAAAGGATACCGTGATTTGCGATATCCTTGACTTTATCAAGTCTTAAAGCTCTTTGGCAATTTCTCTTGCGACGTAAACACCACTGGCACTGGCATGGCTCAAGGAGTGGGTAACACCGGAACAATCCCCGATTACAAACAATCCTTTATGACATGTTTCTAAGCGTTTGTCCACCTGTACCTGCATATTGTAGAATTTGACTTCCACACCATACAACAAAGTATCATCGCTGGCTGTTGACGGACAGACTTCATCCAATGCGTAGATCATTTCGATGATATCATCCAACTGGCGCTTTGGAATGACCAGAGACAGATCCCCCGGCGTTGCCTTTAAGGTTGGTTTTACAAATCCGGATGCGATACGACTTGGTGTAGAACGCTGACCACGGATTAGATCACCAAAACGCTGGACGATGACACCGCCGCCTAACATATTGGAAAGA
>NZ_JAXKBY010000149.1:0-7663 GCF_036552745.1 Faecalicoccus sp. | reverse complement strand
TCCATATCCAGCGGAACTACAACGATTCCTCCCGGATGCTGACCGGTCGTTCGTTTTACTCCTTCACATTCTTTGGCAAGGTCGATTCGTTTTGCTTCACTGAATGGTTCAATCCCCATTTCTTCTTCATAGCCTTTGATATATCCATAAGCTGTTTTTTCCTGTACCGTACCTACCGTACCGGCTCGGAAAACATGATCCTCCCCAAAAATCTCTTTGGTGAAGGCATGCGCATTGGCCTGGTAATCCCCGGAAAAGTTCAAATCAATATCCGGAACTTTGTCACCTTCAAACCCAAGGAAGGTTTCAAATGGAATATCCTGCCCATCTCCACGCATGATGGTTCCACATTCAGGGCACGGTTTATCCGGCAAATCAAAACCGGATTTGACTTCTTCACCTTCAATAAATTCATAATGATGACACTTTGGGCAAACATAATGTGGCTGTAATGGATTCACTTCGGTAATGTTGCTCATGGTCGCCACAAAGCTGGAACCAACCGACCCTCGACTTCCTACAAGGTAGCCATCTTCGTTACTTTTCTTCACCAACAAATGAGAAATGTAATAAACTACGTAGTACCCGTGTCCGATGATACTATCCAGTTCACGGTTTAATCGCTTTTCTACGATTTCCGGTAATTGCTCTCCATACATCTTATGCGCTGTTTCAAAACAGATATCTCGCAATTTCTGATCGGATCCTTCGATATCCGGTGGATACAGTTTATCTTTGATCGGATAGATCGGTTCTGTCATTTTCTTGAGTTTGTTGGTATCTGTTACTACGATTTCATAGGCTAGATCTTCCCCTAACCACGAGAATGCCTGCAGCATTTCATCCGTTGTCAACAAATGCTGGTTCGGTGCACTGGTGGCCTTACGCTGTTGTTGATCATACAGATATAAAGGATGTCTGGCATTACCAATGGCCTTGGCATTGATGTAAATATCACGTACTCGCTTTTGATGTGGGTGTACATAATGTGCATCACTGGAAGCAATCACCAGCTTATTCTTCTTTTTGGCTGCATCCAAAATAAATCCAATGATCTTTTTTAGATCATCCACGCTTTGAATGGCTTTACCACGTCTTCGCATCTGAAGAAGATTGCGGTAACAATCCAAAGGCTGCAGTTCAATGTAATCATAAAAATCCATGGCCTCTTCCAGCATCTGGGCATCCCTTGTATGTGCCAAATCAAATATTTCTCCATTTTGACAACTGGAGCCAATCAACAAGTTTCCGTTCTTTCTTTTGGCTTCCAGTTCAAACCGCGGAATTCTCGGTTCACCTGCTGCCGTTTCTGTAGAAAGATATTTGGTATGACTTAACGTGATCAATTCAAACAGTTCCTTTAAGCCATCCTTATTTTTGGCATAGACCGTTGTATGATAATTTCTAACTTTTGTATAGCTGTTTTCATTCTTTAAGACCGCCAGATCATCCAAGGTGACTTCACTGTCATATTCGTTTAGCATATGACATAAAACTTGCGATAGAACCTCGGCATCATAATCGGCACGGTGGGCCCCCTCTCCATCATAGCTGACACCATAATGACGACATACACTTCCCAGGTTGTAACGCTTTGCATCCGGAATCATGGCCTGGGCCAATGGCCAGGTGTCAATCACAGGATTAGTTAAATGCCCTTTATTGCACTTTTGACAGGCGGCATTCATAAAGCCAACGTCAAAGGATGCGTTATGGGCTACCAGGATAGAATCGCCGATAAACTCCAACAATTCATCAATGGCTTGTTCAATCGTCTTTTGTCCATCTACATCGTGTTGTGAAATATGCGTTAATGACGTGATGCTGGCAGGAATGGTACGCTTGGGATCGATAAACATCTGTTTTCGATCGATGACCTCACGATGCTTCATCTTAACAGCACCGAATTCAATGATCTCATCTAAGCGATTGGAAAGACCGGTCGTTTCCAAGTCAAACACGACAAAGGTAGCATCTTCCAATTTACGATGGTCATTATTGAAAATGATCTTATACTCTGGATCGACCATGCTCATCTCACAGCCATACAACATTTTAAAATTACGGTCCGGATCTTGTTTATTTAAAGCTGTGACCTTATGCTGAGCCATAGGAAAAGCCTGTACGACTTGATGATCACAGATACCAATCGCATCCATGCCCCAATCATACGCCGTTTGAATGTATTCCTCGATAGAACATACTCCATCCATTTCCGAAAAGTTGGAATGCACATGCCATTCCGTACGCTTTTCACTCGCTTTATCCTTTCGCTTAGCTGGCTGTATTTCTTCTAAGCTCTGGATCATAAAGGAATCGCATTTAGAAAAACTGTCATAGACAACTTCCCCTTTTAAGCGAACGCTCATACCTTTTTTCACACTGTTGATCTCATCAATGGAACAACGCGCATTTTCAAATCGCTTACAAACGATCGCATCCTGATAATCCGATACATACAACATCTGTAACGTCTTACCGGATTTCATGACACGATTATCAACGGAGAAAATATGACCTTCGATAATCACCGAGCGCATGCCCACCTGCAGCTCCGCAATGGCGCAGGAAACGGCTTCTTCTTTGCGATATGTCTTTCGCACCGGTTCTTCTTTAGGTGCATGGATTTCCGGTAATTCAATATGTTGTGTTTCAATGACCTTGTCGTCCTCGATCTTTTTACACATCATCTCCATTTGAATCCCGACATTTTTAAGATTTTCAATCAATGAAGGGAGTTTACGATTCATCTTGGCAAGTCTTGTTTCATCTTTTGTCGAAAAATATACCATATCTTCTTCTATAAACGGATGAAGAAAACGAAAATCTTTAAACTGTGTATCTTTTTCCACAAAATAACTGACATATTGATCCAGATTGACCATATCCACCTGTGTATCTTTGGCATGGACGATCAAATCCACATGCACATGTGTCTTAACTTTTAATGTATGCAACAAGCGGGAATACACCTCAAATGGAAGCACGTGCTCCAGTAAAAGTGTCATTTCCAGCTGTTCTTTTTTCACATGAAAAACAGGCCCTTTTTCAAAAAGAGCATATTCAAAATAGTTTTTAAATTCTTTCGGCAAAAAATTGCCTATGCTTTCCCAAACCATCGGATCACTCCTTATCTGACCATTTTGCCAAACGCATCTTTAGCCGCCAGCTGCTCGGCTTTTTTCTTTGTCGAGCTTGTTCCGGTTCCCAACAATATATCATCCAAATATACACCCATCGTAAATGTCGGAGCGTTGCTTGGTCCAATTTCCTGCAGACAGCGATATTGAATGGTCTTACGTGTATCTGCCTGAATGACCTCCTGTAAATGGGTTTTATAATCCTTTACATCTTCACTTTTTTCTGCTTTGAACAAAGGAGACATATGCTCTTTTAAGATCGCATCGCAGGTGCCATACCCCTGATCGATATAAATAGCGCCCAGGCAGGCCTCAAATTGATCCGCTAAAATACTGGCACGATGACGCCCTCCGTTTTTTTCTTCACCGACACCAAGCTTTAAATATTCATACCAGCCCAGCTTCTGATTTAACTTCGCCAGGGTTGCTTCACAAACTGTTTGGGCACGCAAGGTTGTCATTTGCCCTTCCCGCATGACCGGTTCCATATGAAACAGTTGATCGGCACTCCATATCTGTAAGACTGCATCGCCCATAAACTCCAGGCGCTCATTATCCTTGCCTTTTTTATGATGTTCATTCGCAAAGCTTGAATGTGTACAGGCTTCCTGATAAATTTGCGGATCCTTGACCTGAAATCCATTTTCTGTCATCCATTCTGTAAATTCCTTCATCTTTTCACCTTCTTTAAATCTTGCCATACACATTCCGGCACCATATGGGATACATCTTGTCCGTACCGAAGAAGTTCACGAACATTGGAGCTGGAACAATACAGATGTGCCGGATCACTCATCAAAAATACCGTTTCGATCTCCGGTGCCATTTGATGATTCATCGCTTCCATATTCTGCTCATATTGAAAATCGATAGAGTTACGCAATCCGCGAACCAAAACTCTGGCACCTTCTTTTCTACAAGCTTCTACGACCAGACCTGTCTGTATGACACAACGTACATTTTTTAAGTGAGATGTTGCCTGTTTGATCCAATACATCCGCTGTTCCTTAGGAAACTGCTCTTTCTTTTCACTGTTTACGGATACAAAGACAATCACTTCCTCAAAAATACTGGCAGCTCTTTCGATAATATCTATATGCCCTTTGGTCAATGGATCAAAGGTTCCGCAAAAACAAGCTTTAGTCATGATTTGGTTTCCTTTCTATAATACGTTATTTTTGTATCCCGATATGTTTTTTCTTTATATTTATAAAAATGACCTACCTGATCCGGCCAAGTTTGTGTGGCAAGGCTTTCAATAACCACGTGTCCATCTTCATTGACCAGATCGTGAGAATCCAATGCTTCCAATAACTTTATATTTTCTTCTTTTTTATAAGGTGGATCGATATAGACCAAATCAAATGTCGTTTGCAGTTGTGATAAAACGGAAAAGATATTTCCCAAAATCACCTTAACCTGATCCGATACACCTAGATTTTTGACATTGGTGCGAATCACCTGCACAGCCTTTTTATTGATCTCTACACATACCGCATGATCCATTCCTCGTGAGATGGCTTCCAACGCCATATTCCCTGTACCGCTGTAACAATCCAACATAGTACCGCCTGAAAATTGATTTCCTAAACTGGAGAAAATGGCACCCTTAACTTTATCCGATGTTGGTCTGGTCGTCATTCCATCCACGCTGACCAGTTTTCGAGAGCCAAATTTACCGGATACGATACGCATTCGATTTCATCTCCTTTAACCGAATTTGGGAAATACACTGCTGGCATAACCCGACAGTGATAAAAGCCGCCATCAAGGAAGAACCACCACTACTGATAAACAAAAGCGGAACACCGGTCGATGGGATCAAGCCGGAAACACCACCTACATTCAGTACAAAATGGATAAACAAATAAGCGCTGGAACCCACAAGCACGGTCTTGTAGGTAAATTCATTGGTCTTAAATGCATAATAGAAAAAGCGGTAGATCAACAATCCATATAATAAAGAAAGGATTCCCAGACCAAAAATTCCGGTTTCTTCAATAATGACCGCTAAAATATAATCATTATCTGCCTGTGTCAAATATCCATATTTCCGCAGCGAACCACCGATTCCACGGCCAAATAAGCCACCGCTTCCAATTCCATATAAGGCATTAGCCGGCTGGTATCCACTTCCGTAAACATCCGTATAAGGATTTTTCGCATTTTCAATACGCGTG
The DNA here is from genome assembly GCF_036552745.1 of Faecalicoccus sp. Lineage (NCBI taxonomy): Bacteria > Bacillati > Bacillota > Erysipelotrichia > Erysipelotrichales > Erysipelotrichaceae > Faecalicoccus > Faecalicoccus sp. The sequence goes on along the minus strand of NZ_JAXKBY010000149.1, from coordinate 2,343 downwards.
GCAATATGTGCCAAAGGTGTATGCGACAAAATGGATGTACCGATATCCGTCACCCAGAACAAAACAAGTGCCACGATAAAAACCGTACCGATGATCCGTCGCAGCCATTTTTGAAATGTCTCCATTTGCGGGTAAGCCGGAATCATCAAACAGATAAAGAATATAAAGGAAATAATAAAGCCGGTTCCATAGTCATGTTGCAGGACAATTCCTACCATCAACATCGCCCAGCAAATAAACGGTTTTCGAAACAAAATCTGCCAATGTCTTGTCATGCTCGCATCCTTTCTGGCCTGATACAAGGAAGTTGCGAACACAAGGATCAACAAAGGTTTTGCGAATTCTGCCGGCTGTATCGTCACACCTCCCGGCAAACGGATCCAGGCATGGGAACCTCCGGATGCGGCAAACGCTAATGGCATCAACATAAAAATAAACGCAAAGATCAGAATCATATTTTGTGCCTTGCTGAACCATTTAAAGTTAAAAATATGATTGGCTGCCCACATAAACAAAAATGATATGACCAAATAGACTACTTGTCGAATTGTTGTCGTCAAAACAATATTGGCATTTGAAGTCGTACCACCAACATTGGTGGAAATGATCATGACCGTTCCACACAACACTAACAAAAGCACCGCCAATGTTACGATCCTGTCACTTTTAGGTGTTAAAGAAAAAAAGTGACGTACTTTATCAAAAAACAGCCCCCATTGCGGTTTTCGCTTCTTTTTTTCTTTTTGTTGTTTCTGCACTTTTTTTACTTTTCTTTTAAACATAGATCCCCCTGACTGGGTTATTTTATCACAATACCAGGCACAACCAAAGCCTATCAGTTCTTATGTGAAAATAAGAAGTAATGAATTTCCGGGTCGGCATTTAAACGCGCATCCACCTTTGTGCATCCCACACCAGCTGAAAGAATCGTTTCAAACGGCAGATTCACAGATTGTGCCCGATTCAAGGAAGTCGCTCCTTCTACGCTTCGGTAAGCACCGAGGCATGGATACGTTAACTGCGTTCCATGTGCATGTCCTGCCAAAGCCAAGGATATCGCAGTCGATTGCAGGCTCTGATCCAACAAAACATCGGGATAGTGACTGACTACTATATTATATTCTTGTGCCGCATTCGCGCTCAAAATGGAATAATCCGGTGAAGTTGTTAAACCGGTCAAACGAATACAGTTTAAAAGCCGAACAGACGTATTGGATAGAATCTCAAAGCCACTGTTATTTAAGATGCTCTGTACCGACTGTGCCTTTGTTTCATCCTGATCTTTTTCACCCAACACACAAAACTTACCTAATGGTGCCTCGATCTGATTGAAATACTGTATCAACTTTTGATTGGATTCTTCACTGGGCGTATAAGCATCATCATAGAGATCGCCGCCAAAGATCACAATGCCGGGATCTAAATCCTGTATCGTATGAATCAACTTTTCCATACGGGCATCATCTTGAAATTTGCCATATTGCACATCTGTAAAATACACCATGGAAACTACACCAATATCTTGCGAAATCTTTGTATCTTCAACACTTTGATAGCGTACATAAAGCTGATCTGGATTGATCATAAAGGCCATAAACAGACTGGATGCGACAAAAACCATAAAAGCTGTCAAAATACTGATCACAACTAAAAGTCGTTTTTGTAATGTTGTCATGTTATCACCAGTATCCATTCTACCATAGATTTAACAAAAGAACGTGAATATACCTGCAAAATGAAGAAGCGTGGACTTTCTAAGTCAATCTAAACTTCTGCTGATTTCTCATTTTATTCCCAAAAATATAGATAAATTTGATGTTTTTTATCCACCTTTACACCCTTAAAAGGCTTGTCCGTCATTTTTTAGTAAGATTCTCTATTTATAATTTTCTTTAAGAAAAAATTTTTATTTTCCAGAAGGAGAATCACATGACAAAGGATATTGTACTATTTAAAAATGGTGAATTGGAATTAGAAGTAACTGTAAGTGAAAATCGTGAGGATGTTTGGTTATCACAAGACCAGATGGCCACACTATTTGATGTAGATCGATCAAGAATTACTCGTCACATTCGAAATATTTATAATGACAAAGAACTTGATGAAACTTCAACATGTGCGGAAAACGCACAAGTTCAATTTGAAGGAAAACTAAAAGGAATTCTTGAAACGATCTATCAAAATGTCTTTGGTCAGGAGCTCATCCAAGCATGGAAGAAAAAGCGGCTCACCTTCAATGTCATTAAGTTAAGACAACTATAACTATACAGGCAATCAAGTCTAGATAGTTTTTTACTAATAAGGCATGACAAAAATTGTAGTATTGCTACTACATTTTTTAAG
>NZ_JAXKBY010000148.1:0-8283 GCF_036552745.1 Faecalicoccus sp. | reverse complement strand
TATTCATCTTTTGAATCTGTGTTGTAATGTTTCCGACTCCTACTCCAAATCGAATCTTTGTTGGATGCAGGGAAAAAAAACAACTCATTTATAATGCAAATCCAATCACCGTTTACACTCATTAATCCCTCAAATTCATCTCCTAAAGTAATTTTAAATTTGGAAACTATCGATTGACAGTATTTAGAATTGATCCTATCTAAAGTATTTAATAAATTTTTCTGTACTTCTTGTCTATGCTCAATATTTTTGGAATCAATGAGATCTCCTATTATCGCAATATAACAAGGATTTATTGTATCCATTTCATACCTCATTCATAGTATATTGACAAATAATTCCCTACTCAAGGAATTGTTATAAAATATTCCTAAAATAGGGAATTAAATGGATTTAAATTTTTGTTTAAACGCAAAAATCAAATCCATGATCCGGGCTTTTTTTGTTTTCATTCCTTTGTAATAAGGACTAAAATTCTGTAAAAAAAGCTTTAACACATTACCATTAGTTAAATAATCTATATGATTTTGATAAAACATCATTCGTTTCTTATAATCTGGTTGATACTGCGATAATCTTGGTTCTGTTTTTTCTAACTTTTTTAAAGTTTCCAAAGGGTATTGAGCTAATAAAAGTCTTGTTTTAAGCTCATTTCTTTTTTGTGCATGTTCTTTTTTCGTGTAATGCTCCTGTTCATTAATCCCTATTGTGTTTTTACCGTGAATCCTATAAAGAAACAACGATTTATTGTAAAAATACATTCCCTTTTGCTCTGCTGCCAATAAGTTAATTAACCAATCATGAAATAAGTCTTCTGTAAAACATTCTTGAAATCTTTGATTTAATTCTTGTCGTATAACTAAAGCACATCCCTGGAATGAATTTTGTGTTAATAATGTCTCAAAAGTAACTTCCACTACATCATTTGTATTTACTACCATTCTAAGTAGATTGTTATTGGATAAACCTTTAACTTTTTCTACTTCAAAAGTCTTGTCATCTTTATCAATAAAAGAAAAAGAAGAAGCTAGTGAAAGTATGTTAGGATGTGTATCCATGATTGCAATCATTTCTTCTACTTTATTTGAAAGCCATATATCATCTTGATCACACAGAAAAATATACTCTCCTCTACAATAAGACATCGCTTTTTTAAAGTTTTTCTTATATCCCAGATTTACTTCATTTACATAGAATGAAAATTTCATCTCTGGATGTTGTTGGATATACTTCTGAATTACTTCTCTCGTGTTATCCGTAGATTTATCATCTACCAAAATAATTTCATTCACTTTATGACTCTGATTCAAAATAGAATCTAATTGTTTTTGTACATACTTTTCACCGTTATAGGTGGCCATTGCTACTGAAATAGATAACATTTTTTAGTTCTCCCACTTTTTAAGTTATTTTATTCTTTTATCATAAAGCTTCTGTTCTAAATCTAGTATCTGTAGTTGCAGTAAATGCCTCTGTAAATCTTCCGTTGTATCACTCTTTAACTTCGCACTTAATAAATCAAAATAATTCTTTCTTTTTAAGCTGTTTTCTTCAAATCTTTTCCAATTAGAAAAAATATCCTCAGTCCATTCAAACAATAAGCTGAGACAAGTAAGCCAAACCAAGAAAATACTTGATAAAAAAACTATTTTAAAAACGATATCTATACTTTCATACTCAAAAAACAAAATAGCCTTAGCAACAAAAAGTGCTAAAAATAAAATACAAATAATACTAAGATTTTCAATTTTTCTAAGTATGTAATATATTGTTCGCTTGTAATTCATTTTTCTATTTAGTCTATCTATTAAAATGTAAACACACACAAGTATAATAAAGAAAAACAAAATATTATTCCATAAAGAAATATTGATAAACTCATTTAACCAACCATATCCTTCAGGTATTCCTATATGTATATTTAGTATCATAAAACATATAGATGCAAAAGATACTAAAATTATTAAATATTTCATGGTCATCAAACCCGACAAAATTAAAGATTTTAACTCGTTTCTAATCTGTAATACTAACGCTAATTCTTTTATCATTATAACTTCTCCTTTTAATATTCATACTGCTTGCTGTTCTACAAACCTTGATTGATTAATCGTATCCATTTAGCATCTTGAGATAATAAACCATCCATCAAAGAATCAAAATTACTACTGGAAGGAATGATATCCGAATTACTCATGCTACGTACTCGATCAAGCATATTTTTAAAGTTTTCATGCGTTATTTGTTGATTAATAAAATCACGCTGCTTCTTTTTCGCTTTGTAGTTGGCGACACCTGTTAGAGTCTCAATTAAACAAGAATTCATTTTCTTTGCCGAAGTAGTCAGTTTCACATTATCAAAATGTGAAAGAATTACTTGCATAATACAGGGATTGCAGAAAAAAATCACTCTTTTTTCAGCACATGGTAAATCATGAAATTCATTAATCTTTCGTTTAATATCAACATATTGTTCGTAAGGCTTTTTATCCGTATCACACAAAACGAGCACAAGTTCATAATTTCCGTTTTGATAGCGATCTTGATAACGCGCAAAGATATTCCCATTGCCTTGTGCATTATCAAGTGTAACTTCGTATTGCGAATGCCAAACCTGCAGCTGTTTTAAACGATTTAGGTAATCGTATTCTTCATCACCTTCACAAATTATACAAATGCGATGTTTTGCATTGAGTTTAGGTAATCTACTCTTCATCATCTTCCTCATCGCCTGTATTTGTTTTAATATCAAGCAACGAATTCAACAAGTCTGGATCTGGTAACGCGCCTAAAACACCTTGCCTATATTTTTCCATGATATCTGTTGTGTCCTGACGTATACCATCTTGAGCCGTAAAATCAGCTAATGAATACACATAAACACCTTCTTTGTCTTTGTGTACAAACCAAACCTGCTCTTTTCTAAACATACGATGACAGTCCATTAAATTAATATCATGAACCGTACAAATTAGTTGTGCCTGGTCATTTAATTCATTATTAAAAAGATTTACTATGGCACGTGTTAGTTTAAAATGGATACTACTATCTAATTCATCGATAACTAATATTCTGCCTTGTTCTAATGCCTCAATCACGTAGCTTGCCAAAGCCGTAATTTTTTTTGTTCCCGTTGAATCAAAAAGAATGCTAGGAACTTTATGTCCCTTATACGTGGATACCAATCTCAATTGATCCTCCAATGATTCTGGAAGATTTAAAACTTTTTCTTCGGCCTTGTCCTTAATCTGACTTATAACTTTTACTTCTCCTCCGTCTGCATATTCAAAATTATCCATATATAAATCAGAATTTTTTATAAAATCCACTATTTTATGTTGTAAATCATTTTTATGCTTCATCAATTCTATCGTATGCTGCATAGGAATATTATTCATATTTACGATATCGATCTTACTGGCAAATTGTATAATTATTCTCCGTATCTGGTCTAAATAGGCAAATTTATTCTCTCCCAAAACATAAACTAACAGATTATTTTTGGATACCAGTGACATCAAGTTCTCTACATCATTGTCTAAGCAAAAATATTTATTATTTTCTTCATCTTTTAAAAGCCATAATTTTTTTAACTCATTATTATATTTGTCTTTTGTCAGTTCTAAGAACTCTTCAAAAATAAATTCTTGAGTTTTGATATCATAAGAAAAATCATAAGAAAACTTTCTTCCTTTCCAAAGAAAAGTTACCCCAAGTTTACAAATTGTGCTATTTGTAAATATATTCGGTATCAAAGTTGACCTTTTATTCAATAAAATGTTTCTTATTTCCCTAATACATTTTATCAAACATGTCTTTCCTGAATTGTTTGGTCCATATATCCCTACTGTTTTTAGAATATTAAAATGATTCTCTTGGTGCACATTTGATTTAAACTTTTTATTTCGCATATCTGCTTTTAGTGATAAACAAACGCGTTCATCAAAAGCATAACAATTCTCTGCTCTAACCTCTATTATCATATCAAACTACCTCCTTATGCAAAGGATATCTTATTTATATTTTTTATGCAAGAATAAACCATAAAAAATATAAATTCCGCACAGAATATAAATCTATGATATTTAAAAAATCAGAATCATTCAGATTTTCTGCCTCTACAGCACACTGATTATAATTTTTCTTTATATCTTTTCATGCTTTTCCGATTTTTATTCGTATATATAGTGGAGGCGATAATGATAATGACAAACTTAAATGAACTACAAACGATTGTACAATCCAAAAAACGTTTTATCGATGGATATTCAAAGATCATTCTTTCTTTTAAGCCTATCCAGGCTTGTCTTCTTCATCAATGCCTGGATGAGTTTAAAGATCTCTCTTTAAAAGAGATTTCTACACTCATTCAACCAAGATCTTCCAATTCTAAAATCATTACATTAAACACTGAAGATATCCGTATTCCTGGAGCTAAAATAGTTTATGATCTACTTTATGTGGTTAGACATCCTCTGTATCCATCAAAATTTATGTTGATTCATATTGAAGCACAGGGGGAAGAATCGTATAAGTATGCACTACCCTGCCGAAGTCTTTATTATGCATACAGACTGATTGCCGGTCAAAAGAATCATTCTCTGGGCTTTCAGAAATCCTTTTATAATGATATTTTAGACGTACGTTCTTTTTGGATCTGCTTACATCATGCAAAGAAAAAAGATAATTGTTTATTAGAATATGTGACACACGAAAATCAAAAAATGGGTAACTTTTGTTTTGATCCTAAATTTCATGGAATGTCTAAAACACATCTTTTATATCCATCACTTCATTCCAAAGAAGAACAAACTTTGGAAGAAATTTTAAATGGCCCCAAGAGCATTATGGAGCTCTTATCCATACTATTTCTATCCGATAGAGATTATGATCAAATCATACAAATTCTAGAAAGAAAGAATGATATACTGTTATCAGATGAAGACAAGGAGGAAATTAAAGATATGTGTACATTCGGCCAAGGTGCTTATCTTGCCTGGACAGAACATGGAATGAAGCAAGGCAGAAAACAAGGTCGCATCGAAGGTCGCAAATCCGGTGAATTGGATACTCTTGTTCAAAACATTTCTCTTTTACTGGAAAGTGGCACCATTTCCGATATTCAACAGGCCTTTTCTATCTTGCGTGTTCAAAAGGAAATGCAATCTAAAGTCTTAAAACGTTTAGATCTTCATTAATACAAATCCCCATAGAAACATTCATCTTCCATGGGGATTTTATTCGTTTAATATGACTCTAAAGCATATTTCTCAATATCGTTTATATATTCCTGGATAATATTCTCTTGATAGCCTAAGACTCCCTCTGTTTCAAGTATCCATCCACTAATTTCTTTCAGTTTGGGATCTTTAATATTATCTAATATTTTTAAACGTCTTTTACTGCATTTATTTTGTGATTTACTCTTTAAATAATCATCAGAAGAATAATGCCATAGATGAAATAAAGGATATCGATCCCTTAATCGCTGAGCAATCAGCAGACCTTCTGGATCCATATCTCCAGCATAATAAACCACAAAATTTGTCTGATTGATATGATCCATCAACAAATAACTGGCATAATTTAACTGTCCATAGGTACATACAAGTGCAATCGATGAAATCTTTTTCTTACGTATTAAGGCTGCCAGTTGATGAAATACAGAAGGATTCTCCAATACACAAACAACTCGAATATCAAAAGTATCTAAGGAAGTGATATGAAGTAAATTCTCCATATTTACATTCCATACTTCATAGCGGTCATAAAACCCTTTCCAGCCTTCATGAATCTCTCCATCAGGATCAATTGCATTCAGCCTGACAATGCCACAATAATTGCTCATGGCCTCTTTATAAAGTCCCGCCTGATATAAGATTTCAATTTCTCTTTCTTGTTCACACTCTGGAAAGCAATACGTTAAAGCATTAAATAGCAAAGTTCGACAAAAACTAGGATGATCAAACATATGTGGGTCTTTGGTAATCCGACTGGAGAAAATAGATAAATTCTCTTTTTGATTTTTCCACACCGGTAATTCATCAATTGCTTTTAACACATAACGCACTTGGTTTCTACATTGACTTTGATCTTTTCTATATTCCTGAAAAATGCGAGTAGCGACACTGTTTTGATGACTTATTACTTCTTTCAACCATTGACGAGAATGATTTTTCTGACAAGCTTCCAGCAAATCATTTAAAAATGCCTCAAATTTTTCTTGTTTTAGTTGTTTGGCATCCTTTTTTGTTATGATTTCTTCATCAAAATACAAGAATAAAACCCTATCAAAATCAGCATCTGCAAACTTGGTCTGCTTTAAAGCCTTGTTAAGTTGGGATCTGCGAATTACGGCATGAGATTGTTTATGATAATCTTTGCCTAATAACCCCTCTAGACAAGGCTGGTTGGAAGCGGTCAAAGGAACATGAATGGAACCGGCACAAGTGCCATAGCTTTCATACTGCTTCTTCCAAAGATGCATAAACTCCTTAAAATCATGCTCCTTTAAATACGCACATAAGTCTTCATTTACATCCATTAAGCAATCATCCTTTTTTGTTTACCATTCCACTCATAAGAAATTACAGTCACAAAATGTGCATTCTCCGGTCTAAATAATTCATGAATCGCAAGCGAAGGCACACTGCTGTAATCACCCCACAAAACCTGTGAGTTCATGATATAATCAAACCCAAACTTTTGAATAAGTGCAAACATATTTTCAATGTTGTTTTCATCAACACCGGCAAATGCTTCATCCAATGCGATAATAAGAGGTGCATCCTCAGAAGCCTGTTCGTATTTTGCCGCTACAGCTGAAAAAAGCGGTACATACATAGCCATGGCTTTTTCTCCACCACTAAAGGTGAAAAATGCGTTGTTCGTCAACTCTTTTTTTCTTTCGCCTTGTTTTTCATATTCAATCTGAAAATCAAACCATGTACGATAATCCAAGACTTCTCGCATCACTTGATGAAAGCTTTTTAGACTGGCTTCGTCATCTGCCAGTTTTCTTGCCAATTTTAATTTTGAACGGAAATGTGACGACAACTTTTTAAAATCCTTCTCTTTTAATACCTGCACATCTTTTTCTAATAGACGCACAAGTTGTTCTGTGCTTAACTGTTCTTCACTTTCTGCTTTATGGGAATGCCATCGTAAACTCAGCTTTAAACCACTGCTTGTATTCATCGCACGCATATATCGATTCATTTGTTCAACCCATCGTTTTGAACTTTGAATATGCGTACGAATTTTTTTGGCAATGGTATTGACTAAAATATCTTCAATCAAGTTTCGGTCACTTTCCTCCAACAATAATTTTTGTTGTTCTATATCTTGTGAAAGATTTTGCATCAACTGAATAAAAGAAACATTCTGCCCCTTATAACGCGTTTGCATATCCATACGCGTATTTTCTTCTTTTTCTTCAAAGATGTTGTGAATGATTAACCCATAATCTTGTAATTGACCTTTGTTGTTATGAAAAACATTCTGTAATTCTGTCTGCAAGACTTCCTTGTTTCTTAAATTCACATATTTCTTTTCAATCTTTCCTATTGTTTCCTTTACATCCAGTTTTTCATGAGTTACATAGCCTAAATCTTGTTCTTGTTTAAACGCATCCAAAGTTTCATCCCGTCTTTTTCTTTGCAGCTGGATTGTCTCTTCCAATTCCTTCAAACGCATCTGAAATTGTTCTTCTCTTTGTTGTAGATCACCGATCTTTTGATCTTGTTTACTGATTTCTTCTGGAATCTGCTGCTGTCGATCAAGAATCTGCATGATTCGATCTTGGATATCTTGATACCCTAGTTCATCCATCTGCTTTTGAATTGATTCAATCATCTTTTTCAACATCTCTATTTCTTTAATCAGCTGATTCTTTTCTTGGTTCAATAAGAAAACATCTTGTGACAAATCTTCTACTCTGGATTGTGTCATCATCAAAACTTCCTCATTTGAAAGATAACGTACATGAGTGGCTTTTAAATCTTCTACATATGATTTATAGTGTTCGAAATCCTCTTTTCGATTTTCAAACACTTCCTTTAACATCGAAATACCTAATCTTTCACAAATCTTAGAAAGAGACAACTGAAGGGCATGCACGTTTTTTCTACACTGTTCCAATTCTTCTTTCAGCTTCTGAATTTGATCAAAAATCGCTTCTTGTTCAATTTCTGTCTTTTCAATTTCTCTATGAATCACATTTAACGAATGTTGTGAAGGATAAGCATTTTTTTCCTCTTCCAACGTTTTAAAAGCCTCCTGAAT
>NZ_JAXKBY010000147.1:0-24108 GCF_036552745.1 Faecalicoccus sp. | reverse complement strand
TTATTGTCCTGGAAGATCATATTGGATAAGAGTCTTTCATCATGTTTGCATTGTGTACAGCATCCTTTGTTCAACTCTAATTTATCAATAGATCTGACTTTATTCATGTCTATTTAAAATTTTGGATGTCAAATGGGTACTCACGAAATTTATTTCTTTAAAAGTAATAAGTTGTTCTGTAGAGCGTTTATATTTTATGAAATCTGAATATCTTGTGGAAAAGGTAAAAGTTATGATTTCTAAATATGTTATCAGCATGGATACTATGAACTTTTCAAGAAATGAAATCTATCATATGAATCTACTGGATTTTTTACAGGGAAAACCTGTATAATCGTTTTCGAAATGAGGGATGAAAATGAAAAAGATAGGAATCACAACTTCACAGATTATTATGATGGACCCATCTTTATGCGGCTATAAAAAAATGAATGTGACCACAACGTATGTACATGCTGTACAAAAGGCAGGCGGACTTCCTGTCATTATGCCATGTATTTGTTCGGAAGAAGAGATGAAACAATATATCGAGTTATGTGATGGTTTTGTGTTGATCGGCGGTATGGATATTGCTCCGGTTTTATACGGTGAAATGCCGCATGCCAAGTGTGGTGCTTATGATTATGATGTTGATGTATCTCAGTTGGCTTTTACTAAGCTGGTAATTGAATCAAAAAAACCGACACTGGCGATTTGTCGAGGAATGCAGCTGGTTAATATTGCTCTGGGTGGTACTTTAATTCAGGATATTCCTTCTTTAAGTGATGCAATCAACCATGCCTTTGATTATGATGGCAATATCGTTCATACTGCATCACTGGATAAGGATGGTGGCTTATATAGATTGTTACAAACTGATACGATTGCAATCAACAGCCTACATCATCAAGCTGTGGGTAAATTAGGTCAAGGTTTACATGTAGATGCCAAAGCACCGGATGGAATCATTGAAGCTATCAGTTTACCAGAGCAGCCATTATTAGGTGTACAGTGGCATCCGGAAATGATGGTGGATACCGATCCTTTGATGGCAAAGCTGTTTTGTTGGGTCACTGAACACTAAAATGTGCAAATCTTCTTCAAAATAGTCATTGTATTGTAAAGAACCTTCATGTAAAATAACGGTGCAGGAAGTTTGTTTTTTGGAGGTCTTACTTATGGTCTTAAGAAGATTTACAAAACTGAAGAACATGGACTGTTTTAAGCGTGCCTAAAAAAGGTGCGCTTTTTTTGATGAAAGAGAGGACAAGAAAATGGACACAAAAAGAGTTTTGATCGTGATGGGATCACGCAGTGATCTGCCGAGCATGGAAGGCTGTATGAAACAGTTGGATGATTTTGGGGTAAGCTATACAGTACGCGTGTTGAGTGCACACCGCACACCGAATGCCGTTATTGAATTAAGTGAACAGGCGGTAGAAAATGGAGTACAAGTGATTATTGCGGCAGCCGGAGGTGCAGCTCATTTGGCTGGTGTATTGGCAAGTTCTACGCCGTTACCGGTGATCGGTATTCCGATTCAAACCAGTGCTTTAGGCGGTATGGACTCTTTGTTGTCCACAGTACAGATGCCTCAGGGGGTTCCGGTGGCAACCGTTGCCATTGGGAAAGCCGGTGCTCGCAATGCGGCCATCCTTGCATGTCAGATGATGGGCTTAGCCGATAAAGATCTTCAACAGAAGATTGTGGATTTCAAAAAAGCGCAGGCTGAAAAAGTTTTGGCCGATTCTGTCGTAGAGTAGGAGGACGCATGAATACACGAATTTTTGTACGAAAGAAGGAACAGTTTCAGGTTGAAAGTGAATCGCTTTGCCATGAATTAAAGACTTCTTTAGGATTAAGCGATGATTTTAGTTTGGAACAATACAATATTTATGACATTTTTGAAGCGGATGAAAACGATATTGCCCTTTTAAAGAAAAATGTCTGCAGTGAAGTAGTCACCGATGAAGTGTTGGATACTGTTGATCTGGAAGGAAAGACGTATTTGGCTTATGAATATCTTCCGGGACAATACGATCAAAGAGCTGATAGTGCCATGCAGTGTTTGATGTTGCTCAACAATAAACAAAGCGTGCGTATTCATTCGGGAACATTGCTGGTATTCTCTGGAACGATAGAGGAAGCACAGTTGGAAAAGATCACACATTATATCGTGAACCCGGTAGAAGCTCGTGTTAAAGATCTTTCTGTTTTAGAAGATGATCAGGATGTAGAAGTCGCAGAAGTACCGGTATTGGAAGGGTTTATTACATTATCTAAGGAAGAGTTAGAAGCCCTTCGTCAAAAAGAAGGTTTGGCGATGAGTTTTGATGATATCGAACATGTACAAAATTATTTCCGTGATGAAGAAAAACGTGACTGTACGATGACCGAATTAAAGGTATTGGATACTTATTGGTCGGATCATTGTCGGCATACGACTTTTGAGACGGTATTAGATTCGGTAGATTTTAAAATATCGACTTTAAAAGAACAGATTCAAGCTTCTTATGAACGGTATGTAAAACTGCGTGAAAAGGTACATGCCAACGCAAAGGAACAAACCTTGATGGATATGGCCACGATTGCCGGTAAGTATCTTCGCAAGGAAGGCAAACTGGATGATTTGGAAGTCAGTGACGAAATCAATGCCTGCTCGGTTGAAATCAAGGTTGATGTCAACGGACAGGACGAAGACTGGCTGTTGATGTTTAAAAACGAAACACACAATCATCCTACAGAAATTGAACCATTTGGTGGGGCTTCTACTTGTATCGGCGGTGCCATTCGAGATCCTTTGTCGGGTCGAAGTTATGTATATCAGGCTATGCGTATTACCGGTGCCGGAGATATTACCAAACCAATTGAAGAAACGATGGAGCATAAGCTGCCACAGTCCAAAATTTCAAAAACGGCGGCTCATGGCTACTCCAGCTACGGAAACCAGATTGGACTGGCCACCACATTTGTCGAAGAAGTCTTTGATGAAGGCTATGTCGCCAAACGTATGGAAGTCGGCGCCGTTGTCGGTGCAGCTCCGAAAAGCCATGTGAAACGAGAAAAACCACTGCCTGGCGATATCATCGTGTTGATCGGTGGCGCAACCGGTCGTGATGGAATCGGCGGTGCTACCGGATCCAGTAAAGAACATAATGAAACATCCTTGGAGAAATGCAGCAGTGAAGTTCAAAAGGGAAATGCCCTGATCGAGCGTAAACTGCAGCGTTTATTCAGAAATCCAAATTGTACAAGGCTGATCAAAAAGGCCAATGACTTTGGGGCCGGTGGTGTCAGTGTGGCTGTGGGTGAATTAGCCGATGGTCTGGATATCAATCTGGATGCGGTACCGGTTAAATATCAGGGCTTAGACGGAACGGAACTGGCAATCAGTGAATCACAGGAGCGTATGGCTTGTTGTATTGCGGCCAGTGATTTTGAAGCCTTCCAAAAAGAAGCCGAAAAAGAAAATCTGGAAGCCATCAAAGTGGCCGATGTTACGGATACCAATCGTCTGGTCATGCATTTTAGAGGCAAAACCATTGTCGATATGTCCAGAGCTTTCTTAGATACCAACGGTGTTCGCCAACATCAAAACGTAGAAGTTGTGGAAAGTACCTATGATGAAAAACCATTTGCACCAATACATTCTAACTTGATCGATACGCTGCAGGATCCCAATGTGGCCTGCCAGATCGGTTTAAGTGAAATGTTTGATGCCTCGATCGGGAAATCAACCGTTCTGATGCCATTTGGTGGTTTTTATCAGCTGACACCGGAAGAAGGAAGCGTACAGAAACTGCCGGTCTTTGGCATGACGCATACTTGTTCTTTGATGACCTATGGCTATGATCCAAAATTAAGCAAATATTCACCATACTTAGGAGCAAGCTATTCTGTTGTGGAAGCTTTGGCCCGCATGACCGCTTTGGGTGCCGATTATAAAACGTGTCGTTTATCCAATCAGGAATACTTTGAACATTTAGGAAAGGACCCTGAAAAATGGGGCAATCCGATGCAGGCTTTACTGGGATTGATCGATGCCCAGCTTGCTTTTGAAACACCAAGTATCGGTGGTAAGGACAGTATGTCCGGTACCTATAAAGATATTCACGTACCACCGACATTGATCACCTTTGCGGTTACGTCCGAAAAAACAGAAAATATTATTTCAGCCAGCTTTAAAAAGCCGGGTAACTATGTCTATTTGATCAAACATGATCCAAAAGAAGACCATACACCAAATTATGAACAGTTAAAGAATAACTTTGAAGCAGTTCGTAAAAGGATGCGGGAAGGTAAGATCGTTGCGGCCAGTGCCGTTAAATTTGGCGGTATCGGTTATGCGATCGCCAAGATGGCTTTTGGAAATAAACTCGGTGTTGCCATTGAAAGCGATGAAGATCTGTACGGCTTTAACATCGGATCGTTGATTGTAGAAACAACCGAAACGATTCAGGATCCACACTTTACTTTATTGGGCATCACCAATGAAGAAAAACGCATTGTGTTAAATGGTGAAAGTGTAACGATCGATGAGGCTTTAGAAGCTTGGATGAAGCGTTATAACGAAGTGTATCCGGTTCGTGTCGATTTAGGAAAAGAAGTATTGGATACACCACTCACCGAAGAGAAAGTACCACAATCTAAAGTGGTTGTAGAAAAACCAGTCGTGGTTATTCCGATTTTCCCGGGACAGAACTGTGAATACGATACAACACAGAAATTTGAAAGAGCTGGAGCCGAGGTTCATCAAGTCGTCATCAATAATCTTACGGTAGAAAACCTGCAAAGAAGTATTGATACGCTGGCGGATGAAATTTCCAAGGCGCAGATCTTAATGATCGTCGGTGGATTCTCCAGTGGAGATGAGCCGGATGGTTCGGGTAAATTTATTGCCAATGCCTTACGTAATCCAAAGATCTGGCAAGCCATTTGTACGATGCGAGAAAATGATGGATTGATTCTGGGAATCTGTAACGGATTCCAGGCTTTGATCAAAGCAGGGCTGCTTCCATACGGAGATATTGAAAAGCTGGACGCCTCGAATCCAACCTTGTTTAGAAATAATATCAACCGTCACGTTTCCCATATCGCCAGAACACGCATCACTTCAAATAAATCACCGTGGTTAGCTTCTATGAAACCGGGTGAAATTCACAGCGTGGCCATGAGTCATGGCGAAGGAAAGTTTGTGGCTTCTACCGATGTGATTGAAAAACTGGTACAGAATGGTCAGGTGGCTACGCAATATGTCAATGAAAAAGGGCAGCCGACCATGGATGGTTTAGATAATATCAATGGTTCTACGATGGCTATTGAGGGCATCTTGAGTGAAGATGGAAAGATCTTTGGTAAGATGGGGCATAGTGAACGTTATGAACCGGGCCTGTTCCAAAATATTGCGGGAAACAAAGACCAGAATATATTTGAAAACGGTGTGCGTTACTTTACGCATAAATAGGATTGTCTATGAAACAGACAAATGTGATTCAAGATTCTTCAGGAATCTTAGGGATCTTTGGCAGTGAGGATGCGGCCAACAGTGCATATTATGGTCTTCATGCGATGCAGCATCGAGGGCAGGATGGTGTCGGCATTGCGGTATCTAATGGAGAAACCGTTTCCTGTATCAAGGGATTAGGGCTGTTATCGGAAACGATATCCAGCGCTTCCTTACAGGATTTAAAAGGTTCGATTGTCATAGGACAGGTTCGTATGGCGACAACCGGCGATTCTCAGCTGGAAAATGTGCAGCCGATCATGGTTCGAGCCCATCAGGGACATTTTGCGATCGTCACCAGTGGCATGATCACCAATGCGATTACACTAAGAAATCAGCTGGAGGAAGAAGGGTTGATCTTTCAGGGAACCAGTGATGCGGAACTGATCGCCCATTTGATTCAAATTCATCCGGGTAAATTTGTCGATAAGATTCGTGGTGTAGTGCAGATGATCGAAGGGGCGTATAACTTTATGATTGCCACAAGAGATTCTTTGTACGTGATGCGAGATCCCTATGGCATTCATCCCTTAAGTATGGGAAAAAGCGAACAAGGCACGATCTTCAGCAGTGAAACCTGTTCCTTTGGTATCTTAGGCACTCATTTTGAACGGGAAGTCAATCCCGGCGAACTGCTCTGTCTTTGTCCGGATAAAGTGGAATCCATACAACTGGTTCCAGCCCACAAGCAAACAACATGTGCCATGGAGTATGTGTATTTCTCTCGTCCTGACAGTATTGTCAATACACAGACGGTACATGAAGTGCGTACCCGTTGCGGAGAAGCCTTGGCAAGACAGGAGGATGTACAGGCAGATATGGTTATCGGTGTACCGGATACCGCTACCTCGGCAGCCGTAGCCTTTGCACGTGTATCAAAGATGCCATATGAGATTGGCCTGATGAAAAACCGGTATATCGGTTCGACCTTCATTCGACCGACCAAGCAGCAGCGTCAGGAAGGAATGCGCGTTCGTTTAAATGCGATTTCTTCGGTCTTGAAAGGAAAACGTGTGATCCTGGTCGATGACAGTATCGTCAAAGGATCAACGGCCAAGCGCCTTTCGGTATTGTTGAAGGAGGCGGGGGCCAAAGAAGTGCATTTGCGTATCGCATCGCCTAAGATCAGCTATCCCTGTCTGTATGGAACCGAACGAACCAGACAGGAAGAACTGGCGGCCTATAATTATACCGAAGAAGAAATGTGTGCTTTGTTTCAGGTGGAATCCATTCGATTTTTAAGTTTAGAAGACTTTAAAAAGTGTATTCCCGATACAAGCTGTTTGGCTTGTTTTAACGGAAATTATTCCGCAAAGCTTTGCGATTATATAAAAGAGATAAAGGAGTAATGTATGGCAGAACAATATAAAGAAGCGGGTGTCAATTTAGAGGCCGGATACGAAAGTGTTCGTCGTATCCAATCTCATGTAGCCCGTACTAAAGTCAAAGGCGCCATTGATTCATTGGGTGCTTTTGGCGGTATGTTTGATTTGAGTGTGTACAATTTAAAAGAACCGGTACTGGTATCTGGTACCGATGGCGTTGGTACAAAACTGATGTTGGCATTTGAAATGGATAAGCACGATACGATCGGAATCGATGCGGTAGCCATGTGTGTTAATGATGTGTTGGTGCAGGGAGCCAAACCTATCTATTTCTTAGACTATATTGCGGTCGGACAAAATAAGCCCGAAGTCATTGAGCAGATTGTTAAGGGTGTGGCCGATGGCTGTGTACAGTCTGCTTGTGCTTTGATTGGTGGCGAAACCGCAGAAATGCCGGATATGTACGATGTGGATCATTATGATGTAGCCGGTTTCTGTGTCGGGGTTGTCGATAAAAGTAAACTAAAAGATTCCCGGAATTTAAAAGTGGGCGATGTATTGATCGGCTTGCCAAGTACCGGTGTACATTCCAACGGATTCTCTTTGGTGCGTAAGGTCTTGTTCAAGGATAATCATCTGGATGCACATGCGACTTATGACCAGTTGTATGGTCAGGTGTTAGGTGATGTACTTTTGACACCGACAAAGATCTATGTCAAAGCTGTATCCTCTCTATTTGATCAGGTGGATATTCATGCGATGAGTCATATTACCGGCGGTGGTTTCTATGAAAATGTACCGCGAATGTTAAAAGAGGGAATGGGTGTTCGTATCGATACCAAGGCTTTCCCACGACCAAAGATCTTTGATTTCATCCAGCAAAAAGGAAAAATCGAAAATCAGGAAATGTACAATGTCTTTAATATGGGTATTGGTTTTGTGATGGCAGTCGATCCAAAAGATGTACAAAAGGTGCAGGATGCTTTACAGGCCATTGGTGAAACCAGCTATGTGATCGGCGAAGTCACGGACAGTGGCGAGGTTGATGTACAATGGTAAACATTGCGGTTTTTGCCAGTGGATCGGGAACGAACTTTGAAACCATTCTTCAACATATCGAAGATGGCTCGCTTCTGGTACAATGCCAATGTCTGATTGTGGATAAAGAACAGGCATATGCTCGTACACGTGCCCAACAACATCAGATCGAGGACTACTATTTTAATCCGAAAAGCTATCCAAACAAAGAAGCGTATGAAAAGGATATTCTAAAAGTACTAAAAGATAAAAATGTGGATTTGATTGTATTAAGCGGTTATATGCGCTTTATCGGCAAGGTACTTTTAGAAGCCTATCCGAAAGCAATCATCAATCTGCATCCGGCCTATTTACCAGAATTTCCAGGGGCTCACAGCATTCAGGATGCCTTTGAGGCCGGTGTATCTCAAACCGGTGTTACGGTGCATTATGTAGATGAAGGTGTCGATACCGGACCGATCATTCGTCAGAAGCGTGTACCGATCGATCCAAACTGGAACCTGGAAACATTGGAAGAGCATGTACATGCCATGGAATATGACTTGTTCTGGCAGGTCATAAAAAGTGTTGCCGAAGAAATGGAGGGAAAGAAATGAAAAGAGCATTGGTCAGCGTGTCTGATAAGACAGGCTTAGTAGAATTTGTAAAAGGATTAGTGGATTGTGGTTATGAGATCGTCTCGACCGGAGGAACCAAAAAAACATTGGAAGAAGCAGGATTAAATCCAATCGGTATCAGTGATGTAACCGGTTTTCCGGAAATTATGGATGGACGTGTAAAAACATTGCATCCAAAAGTGCATGGAGCTTTACTTTGTGTACGCGATAATCCCGAACACGTCAAACAGTTACAGGAATTAGGCATCGAATATATCGATCTTGTTTGTGTAAACTTATATCCATTTAAAGAAACCGTACAAAAGAAAGGTGTAACCCACGAAGAAATCATCGAAAACATTGATATCGGTGGGCCAAGCATGTTACGAAGTGCTTCTAAAAATTATAAGAGCATCACGGTTGTCTGTGATCCAAAAGATTATGATAAAGTCTTAAAAGAAATTCAGGAAAATGGAGATACATGTCCGGTAACTCGTGAATTTCTGGCAGCTAAAGTGTTCCGTCACACGGCTCGTTATGATGCGATGATTGCCGATTATCTGACTAAGAAAACCGGCGAGGAATTCCCGGAAAGCTTAACGATTACTTTTGATAAGGTGCAGGATCTTCGCTATGGAGAAAACCCACATCAGAAAGCGGCTTTCTATAAAGGTATGAATCCGCAGTACTCTTTGGCCAATGCGACACAGCTTCATGGTAAAGAACTTTCCTACAACAATATTCAGGATGGCAATGCGGCTATTGAAATCTTAAAGGATTTTGAAGGTCAGTGTGCTGCGGTTGGCTTAAAACACATGAATCCATGTGGCGTAGGTATCGGTGAAAATATCGAAGCGGCCTGGGATAAAGCGTATGAAGCCGATCCTGTCAGCATCTTCGGTGGTATTGTTGCGTTAAATGATACGGTGGAAAAAGGTTTGGCGGAAAAATTATCCAAGATCTTTTTGGAGATCATCATTGCACCGGACTTTACACCGGAAGCTTTGGAAATCTTAACGCGTAAAAAGAATATTCGTTTAATGAAGCTGGATACGACATTGTCTGTGAATACGTCTTTGAAATATACGAATGTCAACGATGGCTTGCTGGTACAGGAAATGGATATGCATCAGATCAAGGAAGAAGATCTGCGTTGTGTGACAAACCGTAAACCAACACCGGAAGAAATTAAGCAGTTGTTGTTTGGATGGAAAGTTGTCAAGCATGTGAAATCCAATGCGATTGTATTGGTTAAAGATGATATGACGATTGGTGTCGGTGCCGGTCAGATGAATCGTGTTGGATCTGCCAAGATTGCGATCGAAGAAGCCGGAGAAAAAGCCAAAGGTTCGGTTATGGCCAGTGATGCGTTCTTCCCAATGCCGGATACAGTCGAAGAAGCCATCAAAGCCGGTGTAACAGCCATCATTCAGCCAGGTGGATCGATTCGTGATCAGGACAGCATTGATGTCTGCAACGAACATGGCATTGCGATGGTTTATACCGGAATCCGTCATTTTAAACATTAATTCCAGAGTTTAAAAGAGCGAAGTTCAAATTTCGCTCTTTTAAAATAGAAGGCAGGTATTTGTTTGTATGAAGTAAAAGAATCAGATTGGAAAATATTTAGAAAAAGAGTTCCCGGATGGCAGGAAAGATATATGGAAAAACTTGTACAAGAATATCTTAGTTTACTCCAAGAAGATAAAATGGCTTCTAAAAAGTTTTGGGAACTGGAAGATCGAATATTCAAAGATAAAAGAAGCGTGGGTGTGGCAATCGATATGCGAAGATCACGAATGATCACAAATATTCTAAGTCTTTTAGATGATGGGGTCATTCAAATGGAAGATCTAAAAGAGTTCAGTGATGAACTGCAGGAATGTATCAATTTCTTTATATACGGAAGGTAGCACAACAGCTATCTTCTTTTTTATAATCTCTCCATGGTCAAATTAATAGAGCAAAGCCTATATTTCTGTTATGGTAATATGGCAAGGAGACCCTAATTGTATGAATATTATTAAACGTGATAAAACCATTCAACCTTTTAATGTAGAAAAAATTAAAATTGCCATCAAAAAAGCATTTGCTTCTTTACATTCTGAGATTGATGAGGCGGTATTGGATCAAATCGTGATCGAAATACAAGATGAATTTCAGTCTCGCAATCAGACACCGACAGTCGAAGAAGTACAGGATTTAGCTGAAAGAGAGTTGATGAAACACTCTTTTTATGATGAAGCGAAGGCTTATATCTTATATCGATCCCAACGTGCCAGACTTCGTGAGCAAATCGCTCAGTTTGAAAAACTAGTTTATAATCCGGCTGTGCCAAAAATCTTGATGCAGGTGGAACGTGAATTTGGCTATGATCTATCGACTTTATATCAGAAGTTTAAGACTTTTTATAAAGCAGAGGATTCGCAAAAAGAAACAGAAAAAATGTTGGTTCGTGCCTGTGTGGAACTGATTTCCATGGAACAGCCGCAATGGGAAATGATTGCAGCTCGTTTCCAAAGTGAATTCCTTCATCAGGAAATCAAGGCTCGCATGTTAAAGTATGGTGTACATTCTTTTGCGGAAAAGATCGCTTATTTGGAAAAAGAAGGTTTGTACGGTGATTATATTCGTCAGGCTTACAGCAATTCGGATATTGATGAATTAGAAGCGTATATCAAAGAAGAAAGAAATGATTTGTTTACCTATTCAGGTTTAGATTTATTGATCAATCGTTACTTGATTCGCTCTCATAGTGGTGAGATTTTAGAAAGTGTACAGGAGATGTTCATGGGAATTGCGATGCATCTGGCTTTACCGGAACAAGATCGTGTATTCTGGGCTAAACAAATCTATGATATTTTAAGTGAGTTGAAAGTAACGATGGCAACTCCAACGATGTCCAATGCACGTAAGCCGTTCCATCAGATGTCAAGCTGTTTCATTGATACCGTACCAGATTCTTTAGATGGGATCTATAAATCTATTGATAATTTTGCACAAGTTTCTAAACATGGTGGAGGAATGGGTCTATATTTTGGTAAGGTTCGTGCGAATGGCAGTGATATTCGTGGCTTTAAAGGTGCTGCCGGCGGTGTGATTCGCTGGATCAAGCTGGTCAATGATACCGCTATTGCCGTCGATCAGCTAGGTGTTCGCCAGGGGGCAGTGGCTGTCTATCTGGATGCCTGGCATAAAGATTTACCGGAGTTTTTACAGCTTCGTACCAACAATGGTGACGATCGTATGAAAGCGCATGATGTTTTCCCAGCTATCTGTTATCCGGATCTTTTCTGGCGCATGGTCAAAGAAGATTTGGATGGCACATGGTATCTGATGTGCCCGCATGAAGTTTATACCATCAAAGGTTATCATTTGGAAGATTCTTATGGAAAAGAATGGGAAGAGAAATATTGGGATTGTGTGCAGGATGATCGAATTCATAAGCGTACGATCAATATCAAAGACTTAGTGCGTCTGATCTTAAAATCTTGTGTGGAAACAGGAACGCCGTTTACCTTTAATCGGGATATCGTCAATCGTGCTAATCCAAATCCGCATCAGGGTATGATCTATTGTTCAAACTTATGTACGGAAATTGCGCAGAATATGAAACCGATCCAGCATTTGCCTAACGAAGTGGTTCAAGTCGATGGACAGGATGTTATCGTAGAACGCTATGTACCGGGTGACTTTGTCGTCTGTAACCTGGCAAGCTTAACGCTAGGAAAGATCGATGTCAAAAACGATAAGGAGTTGGAACATATCGTATCGGTTGTAATTCGTGCTTTGGATAATGTCATCGATTTGAATTATTATCCAATTCCTTATGCCAAATTGACAAACCATAAAGTACGTCCGATTGGTTTAGGAACCAGTGGATATCATCATATGTTAGTCCAGAATGGTTTCCGTTTTGAAAGTGAAGAGCATCTGGAGTTTGTCGATCAGCTCTATGAAAAGATCAATTATTATGCGATTCGTACGAGCATGGAACTGGCAAAGGAAAAAGGGAAATATGAAATTTTTGAAGGAAGTGACTGGGATACCGGAGCTTATTTCACAAAACGAGGTTATATATCGGAGGCATGGAAACAGTTGCAGGATGAAGTTCATCAAAACGGAATGCGTAATGGTTATTTATTAGCCATTGCTCCAACGAGCTCGACATCCATCATTGCGGGAACCAGTGCGTGTTGTGATCCGATTATGAACAAATTCTTCTTAGAGGAAAAGAAAGGTTCCATGATTGCCCGTGTGGCACCGGATTTAAACCAGAAGACTTTCTGGTTGTATAAGAATGCGCATTTGATCGATCAGACATGGTTGGTTAAGGCGGCCGGTGTTCGTCAGCGTCATATTGATCAGGCGCAATCTGTCAATTTATACATCACAACGGAATTTACGATGCGAAAACTTTTGAACTTGTTTATACAGGCATGGGAAGAAAATGTAAAAACATTGTATTATGTGCGCTCTAAATCACTGGAAGTCGAAGAGTGTGAGAGCTGCAGTGCATAGGAGGACATATGGAACAATTACAGAAAAAGGCATTATTTAATGAAAACGGCGATATTGAAGTCACAAAACGTCGTATGATCAATGGAAATACGACAAATTTAAATGACTTCAACAATATGAAATACAGTTGGGTATCGCAATGGTATCGTCAGGCGATGAACAACTTCTGGATTCCAGAAGAAATTAACTTATCACAGGATGTCAAAGATTATCGTTCATTAAAACCGGCTGAAAAGACAGCTTACGATAAGATCCTCTCTTTTTTGGTCTTCCTGGACTCCTTACAGACAGCAAACCTTCCCAATGTTGGTGAATACATCACGGCCAATGAGGTCAATTTGTGCTTGTCTATTCAACAGTTTCAGGAAGCCGTGCATTCTCAAAGCTATTCATATATGTTAGATTCTATCTGTTCTCCACAGGAACGAGATGATATTCTTTATCAGTGGAAATACGATGAAATCTTATTGAATCGAAATAAATTTATCGGTGATTTATACAATGCGTTTCAAGAACATAAAGATCCTTTCCATTTTATGCAGATGATCATGGCAAATTATATCTTGGAAGGAATTTACTTCTATTCCGGATTTATGTTTTTCTATAATTTGGGACGTATGGGAAAAATGCCGGGAAGTGCCAATGAGATTCGTTACATCAATCGAGATGAAAATACACATTTATGGCTGTTTCGTTCGATCATCTTAGAACTTCAAAAGGAAGAGCCGGAATTGTTTACACCAGAGCGTGTTGAAGTGTATCGTGCCATGTTGAAAAAAGGTGTGGAAGAAGAGATCAAATGGGGTAAATACGTCATTGGTAATGATATTGAAGGTTTGACTATGGAGATGGTAGAAGACTACATTCGCTATCTGGGAAATTTCAGAGCACATAGTTTAGGCTTTGAACGCTTGTATGAAGGCTATGACAGTGAACCAGAAAGTATGAGCTGGGTATCGATGTATTCCAATGCAAATTTGATCAAGACTGATTTCTTTGAGGCCAAGAGTACAGCCTATGCCAAGAGCAGCGCGATTGTCGATGATCTATAAAATTTGAGGGGTTGAAGCTTTATTTCAACCTCTTTTACTTTTTAGTTGAGATTCCCTTCAAATCGAGGTATATTATTAAGGTATCGATCTTATCGGGATGTAGCACAGCTTGGTAGTGCGTTTCGTTCGGGACGAAGAGGTCGCAGGTTCAAATCCTGTCATCCCGACCATGAAATAACAGTCGTCTGAGGACGGCTTTTTTTGTAAAAGGAAAGGAACATAATGAAAAAAGGAGCAATCTTTGATATGGATGGCTTACTGTTTGATACAGAAAAGCTATTTGATATCGCATGGCATGGAGTGGCAGATAAACATGGTCTGACATTGACACAGGAGTTTTTTAACACATCACGTGGAACCAGCGGTGATGTAATGTTAAGAAATCTTAAAAGTTATTTTCCAACAAAGGATCCAAAAATTCTATTGAATGAGTTGTTTGAAAATACTGCAGAGTTGACCAGGCATCAGGTACCACTAAAAAAAGGCGTTTTCGAAATATTATCATTCTTTAAAGAAAATGGGTTGAAAATTTCCGTTGCCAGTAGTTCTCCATTATCGATGATACAAAATAATTTACAAGTCTCAAAAACGGCTTGTTATTTTGATGTGATTGCCAGTGGACAGGAAGTAGAACATGCCAAACCATCACCGGAAGTATTTTTATTGGCAGCGAAACGAATGGGAGTCGATGCCAGGGATTGTTACGTATTTGAAGATGGAATTCATGGGGTACATGCCGGAGTGAATGCAGGATGTACAACGATCATGATACCGGATATGCTAAAACCAACGCAGGAAATATTAAATATGCCGGTGCATATTTATAAAGATTTGTTAGAGGCCAAAGCAGCGATTGAAACAGGAATTCTATAAATGCATAGAAAACGGGCGCAACTGTATATTTTCATTGATAGACAATAAGAAATCCTCCATCTACAATAGAAGCAGATGGAGGATTTTTATGAGTTTAGGAAATAATTTATACAAGGCAAGGCGTAAGAAGGGATTATCACAGGAAACCGTAGCGGATACTTTAGGAATTTCCCGGCATACAGTATCCAAATGGGAAACAGATGAAACACTGCCGAATGTTTTTCAGGCGAAAGAAATGGCACGACTATATGAATTGAGCTTAGATGATTTGATGGAATATGATGCAAATGTGCAGGAAATCGAAAAGGTCATCCAGAATACCAGTGAAGAAACGCAAAAAAAGATCGATTGGACCAAAATGTGGTCTAAACAGTATCCGGTTTTAGGAACTTATGCAGATGTAGTGGATGTAGAGCGATATGCTGATGGCTTACAGGAGTTATTGGATGATTTAAAGAAACGATATGATTATAATCAACGGGATGCGATGTTGGTTTTAAAAGACATATTGGGCAAAACGTGGAATCAGAATAAATAATTTAAGTGAACAAAAATAAAACTTCTATGTGAAGTTTTATACATAGAGGTTTAGGATTGATGATAATTATATTTTTGAATTAAATTTTATGATTCGTTTCCAGAGATTTTCCACTCATTTCGTTGAAAATTCAATTCATTTTGAGTGGATGCACTACAGAGTATTGATTTAGGTGGAGAGATGCTTCTCGTTAGTTTAGATTATGATTTAAGAAATATCATACAAGGAAACAAAAAAGAATATTCAATCCTGATAGTGAAAAAGATGGAAAAGATCAAAATTTAAAACATTTTTGAATGACTACTTTTTAGAACTTTTTTTTTCTTATTCCGCACTTTTTTTAGAACAGCCACACCTATTGATATATCGTCAATAGAATTCTTATTTTGCATTAACTCTTCTTGTATTCTATCGATAGCTTGAAGAGGATCTAAAGAATGATAAGGGAAATATAGTTTTCTGAGTTGTACAGGTTTAATCTAAGAGAAAAATATTATCTTTTCAATAAAAAAGTTAGGCATCGCCTAACATATTCTGGGTAAAGGTTGACCGGATAATTTATGAAGTTGGCGTGTTGCACCAATCTTTGTTTTTAAATATAGCTTTTGCGGATGTTCTTTGGTAATTTTTCCGATAATTTTGGCTCCATCTTTTAATTGGTCACAAAGTTGTTTGGCATCATTTTCATTCATGATACAAAGCATACGTCCTTCACAGGCTAAGTATAAAGGGTCAAAACCTAAAAGGTCACAAAGTGTTTGTACATTTGAATCGACAGGAAGTAAAGATTCATAAAGTTCCATTCCAAAGTCTGATTTTTCTATCAGTTCCATACAGGTGGTTGCGACACCGCCTCTGGTTGGATCGCGCAGGATTCTAAGACTATCATATGCCATGGCTTTCATAGCTTTATCTTTTAAACAGGCACAATCGGAAAGCAACTCTCCTTGCAGATGAATATCCTCGCGAGCCATGAAAATACTGGCACCGTGGCATCCCATAGCACCGGATAAGACAACGACATCGTTTTCTTGATATTGGTAGGAAGTCTTTCTTTGAAGGATTCCAATACCGGAAGTGTTGATATAGATTTGATTTCCCTTTCGTCTTTCAATAACTTTAGTATCGCCGGTTACAATCGAAACACCTGCAGTTTGTGCGGTCTGCTGCATGGAATACAGAATCGTTTTTAAATCTTCGATAGGGAACCCTTCTTCTATGATCAACGAGCAGGACAAGTATGTAGGGATGCCTCCGGCCATACAAAGATCATTGATTGTACCGCAAACGGCCAGTTTTCCTATGTCACCGCCGGGAAACCTCCATGGATCGACTACAAAGCTGTCGGTGGAAAAGACAAGTTCGTTTTGTGGATTAGGTAAAATGGCTCCATCTTTTAATTCGGTCAGCTGTTTGTTTTTAAAGGTTGGTACAATCAGTTCATCAATCAAATCGGAAGTTAGTTGTCCTCCGCTTCCATGATCCATCAAAATATCGTTCATAATAGATCCTCGCTTTCATATAAATAACTGGCAGCGCATGCCCCTTCATTGGATACCATGCAGGGGCCAATCGGTGTTTGTGGCTTGCAGACGGTTTTAAATAAGGGGCATTGTTTTGGCTCTTTTTGTCCGCATAAAATAGAAGCACATTGACAGCCTTTGGGTTCCGTATTCGTTAAAGGGGGTAAATTAAATCGTTTCCAGGCATCCCAGGTTTCATATTCTTTTTTTAACTGTAAACCACTTTTTGAGATGTTTCCCAGACCTCTCCAAAGACTATCCTTTGGTTCAAAGACTTTCTGAATGATCGCTTGTGCTGTTTGGTTTCCTTGAGGCTTTACGATACGTCCATATGTGTTTTGAATGGCGGGCTTGTTCTGGTTCAACATTTGAATCAACAGTTCAATTGAATATAAGATGTCTTCGGGATCAAAGCCGCTGATAACACCGGGACGATGATATTGGCTTGGCAAAAAGGTAAATCCTTGTTCACCGATAATGGCAGCAACATGTCCCGGACAAAGAAATCCATCGATTAGTGTGTTTTCTTGTTCTAACAAAGTGCATATGGCAGGCTTTGTCTGTTTTAAAAGACTCAAAAAGAAAAAGTTTTGAATGTTTTGTCGTTGGGCTTCTAAAATCGCAATGGCACTTCCAGGTGCAGTTGTTTCAAAGCCGACACCTAAAAAAATCACATTCTTAGACGGATTTTCTTTGGCCAGTGTTAAAGCATCCATACAGGATAAACAAATTTTGACCTGTGGCAATCCTTGAAGAGATGGATGTTTACTTCCGGGAATGCGGAAAAGATCACCATAGCTGCAAAGAAGAATATCCGGTCTTTGTGCCAGATCATAAGCTAGGTCGATCAGAGATGAAGGAGTTACACATACTGGGCAGCCAGGTCCGCTAATGAGTTTTACATCTTCGGGTAGCAGTTTTTTTATACCGGAACGAGCTATAGACATAGTATGCGTTCCACAGATTTCCATCAGCTTGATTGGCCGGTTTGGTTTACTGAAATGCATGAAATATCTCCTGGTATAAATCTCTTGTCTGTTGTGCTTGTTGACTATCCACTTTTTCAATCGCAAAACCGGCATGGACCATGACTTCATCGCCGATTTGTACATTCGGTATAAAATCAATCCGAATGGTTTGCGAAATGCCATGAGCACCGGCTATAGCTGTATTACCTTCTATTTTCTCAATGGTTAAAGGAATCGCAAGACACATAATATCACATCCTTTTTTGCGCAATGGCAAGTTGTCCTAAGGCAATACCTTCATCGTTACAACTTACTTGTGTATGCCAATAGACTCTATATTGAAGTTCCTGCAGGCGATGCACGATTTCTTTCAACAAATATTGGTTTTGAAAACATCCGCCACTTAATACGATGGGGAGATGCTTTGGATTTAAATGCAGTGTTTGATCGATGGTCATTTCAATGATTGTATTCATCATTTTGGCCGCTTGTATCTCTGGTGCTTTTGTTTCCGTTACAGTATAATGAATCATTTCTGACCAGTCAAAGAATCGAATATTATTTTCTTCATAGAAACAAAGTGGATACGATTCTGTCGTTGTGGCGGCCATAGATTCTAATAATACAGGTGCCTGGCCATCGTAATCCTGTGCTTTCGTATGTGTAATCAGAGCATAGAAACCATCAAACAGGCGGCCCATACCACTGGTCTGAATACTTTTGGACAGCATTTGTTTGAGTATGTTTTGTTTGTTGGCTTCAAAAATAGGAATTTCACAATCGGATTCAACTGTTAAAGCCAGGGCGATTCTACCGATTTCATGAATGGCTTTGTCGCCTCCTAATAAGGGAATTTGTTTGATGGATCCAACACGTTGAAAATCTGCATAATCACCAACTAAAAATTCAGATCCCCAGATTGTATGATCGTTTCCGAATCCAGTTCCATCAAAGATAATGCCAAAGCAAGTTCCATCTAAGTTATTTTCCATCATACAGGAAGCCATGTGCGCATGATGGTGCTGCACCTGTATCAACGGAAGAGAAAGATTTTTGGCAAACCGTGTCGTTGTATAGTCCGGATGTAAATCGCAAACGATTTGTCGGGCTTCTAAATCAAACAATCTTTGATATGTATGTAGTGCTTTTTTATAATGGTTGAAAGTTTCTATTGTTTCCAGATCACCAATATAAGGACTTAGAAACACATGGTGGTCTTTGCCCCAGGCAAAGCTTCCTTTTTGATGAGCGCCCAGAGCCAGTATTCCGGTGACATCTGTTTTACTGCTTAGTGGTATAGGAACATAGCCGCGACTTCGGCGAATAAAGTAAGGTTTTCCTTGAAAGTTTCGCAATAAGGAATCATCACAGCGGTTTTCTATGGTGCGATTATGAAGTAAGAAGGAGTCTGCGATGTGTTTTAAGCCTTCCAAAGCCTCGTTGTTATCAATCAAAACCGGTGCATCGCTTAGATTGGCACTGGTCATGACTAATGCATCCATTTTTTCCATCAGTAAAATATGCAAAGGACTGTACGGAAGCAAAATGCCCAGATTCTTATTTTCGGATAATTCTTTATACGCTTCTTTATTCTTTTTTGCGCACAGCACGATGGGTCTTTGCGTTGATGTTAATAGCTTTTCTTCATCGACTGAAAGTTGGACAAATTCTTTAGCAGTATCAATATCTTTAACCATGACGGCAAGTGGTTTCGTCTCACGATGCTTGCGCTTTCGTAAGAGAAGAATCGCTTTTGGATCCCGGGCATCACAGGCTAAATGAATACCGCCGATGCCTTTGATGGCTACGATCTTTCCTTCTTTTAAATCCTGAATGGCATTTTTTAAAGGATCACCTTTTTTCTGTTCTCCTTGATAAAAAAGGGTAGGGCCGCAATTGGCACAGGCATTAGGTTGTGCGTGATAGCGGCGATCTTGCAGATCTTCGTATTCCTGCTGACACAAAGAACACATCGTAAAATCTTTCATTGTTGTATTCTTTCGATCATAAGGAATGTCTTTAACGATTGTATAGCGAGGGCCGCAGTTGGTACAGTTGATGAAGGGATAGCCAAATCGCCGATTTTTAGGATCTAACATTTCGTTGACACAGTCCTGACAAGGTGCCATATCCGGAGAAATCAGCGTTTGATGGATACCGCTTTTACTTTCCTGAATCGTAAAGCTGTTCCAGTTTTCTAAAGGTTGTTTTGTTGTGTCGATCGATTCGATCTTCGAATGACAAGGCGCTTTTTGTGGCAGCTCTTTTAAGAAAGCTTGTACATCTTCTTTATGTCCTTGGATATGAAGGATAACGCCTTTGCTGTCATTATAGGCTGTACCACTTATATGGTGTGCTTTGGCAAGTCGATGAAGAAACGGGCGAAAACCGACACCTTGTACGATTCCTTGTATCCGAATTTTAAGATGGATCATGAAACAGTGTTTCGATCCTTTCTTTTAAATGGTTGACCAATTCTTCAATGCCTTGTTGGGTAGTCGTACTTACGGTCAAGAACGGTGCTTTTGGGTTAATGGCTTTATAGTCGTTATGTACGCGGTTTAAATCAAAGGAAAAGTAGGGTAATACATCGATCTTATTGATGACCAGACAATCGGTGTCGGTAAACATCAACGGATATTTGACAACTTTATCATCGCCTTCTGGAACGCTTAAGATCGTAATGCGCATGTTTTCTCCAATATCAAATTCAGCCGGACAGACCAGATTGCCGATATTTTCTACAAAAAGAACATCGATTTGGTCTAAATCAAACTCCGGAAGAATTTTTGAACGCTCATCGCTTCAATATGACAGGCGCCATCTGTGTTCAATTCCACGCAGGGAATATTTAGATCATGTATGGTTTTGGCATCGATATCTGTTGTGATATCTCCCTCAATCACACCAATCGAATAGTCTTTTTTTAGATGTTGGATCAATGTTTTTAACACACTGGTTTTACCGGCACCCGGTGATCCCATAATATTGATCAAGATTGTGTGATGTTGATGTAATGTTTCTTTGACTTGATCGGCTACATCTTCATTCCAATCCATGATTTGATGATATACTTTGATTTCCATACTTACTCCACCTTTATGCTTTCTATCATACATTCCTTGCCGGATAATCGCTTGAGATCCATGCTGTGGCAATAAGGGCATTCAATATGCCTGCGATCGATCTCGGATTCTTTATGACATTGATTACAATATACTTTTAGTCCGATCTCTTTTACTTTGATCTGTACATTTTCGGCAATTGTATCTTTAGAAATGACATCCATATACATTTGAATGCACTCTGGAACAAAACCGCAAAACGGACCTAGAATCAATGAAATTTCGGTGACTTTTTTTGCCTGATTTTCTTTGGCGATTTGTAGGGCATCCTGCAGGATATGTTGGGTGATTTCCATTTCATGCATATCCGTATTATACCCCCTAAAAAATAAAAATAGAATGGAAACCCTTTTCATTTAGGCATATAATGTGAATTATGAGATAGATCAGAGGGGGAATGTCGTTTGTATTTGATACCTGCTTTGACACTGATACCTTTCATAGGTGCCATTCTTATTTTTTTAGATTCAAATAGTAAAAGACGAGGGTATGTCATTTATGGAACCGTAGCTTTGATGATGTTGTGCAGCTTTTTGCTTGTGGGACAATGGATCTTGCAGGGAGGTAAGCCATGGCATTTGTATCCTCAGACTGGTTTTATCGATATACTGATGCAGATCATAGAAGTTCTGTTGATGATCTTTATCGTGTATAAAAGTTTTCAACATAAAAAGCGCTGGATTTCTCTTTTGGCCATTGGACAGACATTGCTTACTTTGTGGGTGGAGCATTCGATTCCTCTTGTGGAATCAACACATACGACCGTGGATTCTTTGGCATTGTTGATGTGTATGCTTTGCAGCGTGGTCGGTGGACTGATAGGCGTTTATTCAGTAGGCTACATGAAAAGCTATCATGAAAACCATCGTGGTGTGATTGATCGAAGCAATACCTTTCTGGCTTTGTTGTTTGTGTTTATGTCGGCCATGTTTGGACTGGTTCTCTCTTCGAATCTAATCTGGATGTACTTTTTCTGGGAAGTTACCAGTGTGATTTCTTTCTTGTTGATAGGATACACACAGACGGATGAAGCGATTGATAATAGTTTTAAGGCATTATGGATGAATTTGCTTGGCGGGATCGGCTTTGCGGTGGCCATCTGGCTTTGTGCCATGCAGAATCACAGTGTACAGATGCAGGATATTGTTTCCGGTGGAAATACGATGATTATCGGTATGCTTTGTCTTGCTGGATTGGCAAAAAGTGCCCAGTTGCCATTTTCTACATGGTTGTTTGGTGCCATGGTGGCGCCGACACCATCCAGTGCGCTTTTGCATAGTGCAACGATGGTCAAAGCCGGTGTCTATTTATTGATTCGCCTTGCACCGGCCTTATATGGAAATCTTTGTGGAATGGTGGTTGCCTTTATCGGAGGCTTTACCTTTATTACGACCAGTATGATGGCAATCGCACAAAACGATGCCAAGAAAGTATTGGCTTTTTCAACGATTTCGAATTTAGGATTGATTGTCGCCTGTGCCGGTATTGGAGTGGAACAAACAGTCTGGGCAGCCATCTTTTTGATGATCTTTCATTCCGTTAGTAAATCCATGTTGTTTGAAAGCGTGGGGGCTACAGAAAACAGTATCGGTTCCAGAGATATTGAACATATGCACGGCTTGATTTTACGGTTACCTAAGCTTGCCTATATCATGGGAATCGGTATTGCCGGTATGTATCTGGCGCCGTTTGGGATGTTGATCAGTAAATGGGTAGCTTTAAAGGCTTTTGTGGATTCAGGGAATGTGTTATTAGTAATCTTTATTGCTTTTGGTAGTGCTTCTACAATGTTTTACTGGACAAAATGGTTAGGAAAATTGATTGCGATGCACAAACCAAATACACCGGATCATGATGCGACACGAAAAGATGAATACTTTTCCATGGGTGTGTTGGGTGTGATCATGATTTTACTGTGTCTATTATTCCCGTTATTGGCTGGTTTTGTGGTCAATCCAATCGTTTTATCTTTGTTTGGGGCTACACAGGATGTCTTATCGATGAGTGAATTGACCACTATGGTCATCATGGTGTGTAGCGTTTTGTTGGTGCCTTCGATGATGTTTTTGATTACACGTATGGCACCGCGTGATTATGTGCCTACTTACATGAACGGTGTGAATGTGGGTGATAACTCTCATTTTATCGACAGCATGGGAGAATCGAAAAAACTCTATCTTTCTAACTGGTATCTGCGCTTTGAGTTTGGTAGAAGACGATTGCTACGGCCATCACAGATCGTTGCCGCCAGTGTTTTGATTGTGACTTTTGCGATTCTTTTGGGAGGTGCGATCGGATGAATCGATATATATCTTTGATCTTATATCTGCTTTTGGCTCCTTTTATCGGTGCTTTTCTGGATGGCATTGATCGTAAGATCACGGCTCGTATGCAGGGGCGCAAGGGACCATCGATCTGGCAGCCGTTTTATGATTTATATAAGTTATTCTCTAAACAGATGATTGCGGTCAACAGTGTGCAGCTGTTGTTGAATTGCAGCTATTTGATCTTTTTGGCGATTGCTGGCGGTATGGTATTTTTCGGAACCGATATTTTGATGTCGTTGTTCATCTTATCGACAGCTGATATGTTTTTGATCCTTGCGGCAAGCAGTGATTCATCGCCATTCTCCAATATTGGGGCCAGTCGTGAAATGATGCAGATGATGTCGTATGAACCGATGACTCTTTTGATTGCGGTCGGCTTTTATCTGGCAACCGGATCGTTTCGAGTGGATGAAATCATCGCACAAAACAGTGCTGCTTTTTGGATGATGCCCGGATTGTTTGTCGGCTATATTTTGATCATGGCCATCAAATTAAGAAAATCACCCTTTGATCTTTCAACTTCGCATCATGCCCATCAGGAAGTCGTCAAAGGGATCACAACCGAAATGTCAGGGCCGACGCTTGCCATCATGGAAATCGGTGAGTATTACGAAAAGATGTTGTTGTTGGCGGTGGTTGCTTTGTTTTTTATTCATGGCGATCCATGGAGCTGGATCATTGGTATTCTGGCCTGCCTTGCGGTGTATTTCATCGAAATTTTGATCGATAATATTAGTGCT
>NZ_JAXKBY010000146.1:0-3956 GCF_036552745.1 Faecalicoccus sp. | reverse complement strand
ACAAGAATTCCTGTTACTGATTATGAAAAGATTGAGAGGACAAGTTAGTTACTTTTTTATTCGTCAAATACGAAAAGAAGATCTTTTTAAATTTGCGATTACTTAAAAGGCTATGTCAACAAATTGGAGGTTAAGCGTTATAGAAAACGGTTTTTAAAGAAAATGGTATTTTTGCTCTTGATTCTTTCTTAAAATATTGTATAGTATAGTTATTAGTTGAATAATTGTTCAATTATTATATTGAATGGAGGCGCTTATGAATAAGAAACAAAAGAAAATGCTAATTCGTATCCTTGTATCTGCCTTTTTAATGATTTGTTTACATTTTTTTGAATCAGATGGATGGATGCGATTTATCGCCTATATGATTCCTTATTTGATCGTTGGTTATGACATTTTGATCAAAGCCGGAAAAGGTATTTTAAATCATCAGGTGTTTGATGAATGCTTCTTGATGGCTGTCGCGACTTTGGGAGCCATAGCGCTTGCCATTTATGATAACGGGGATTATACCGAAGCAATTGCGGTTATGTTGTTTTATCAGATCGGTGAATTGTTCCAAAGTTATGCGGTTGGTAAAAGTCGCAGAAACATCAGTGATTTAATGGATATTCGTCCGGATTATGCCAACATTGAACACGATGGTGTTTTACAAAAGGTAGATCCGGATGAGGTAGAAATCGGCAGTGTGATCGTTGTACAGCCGGGAGAAAAAGTTCCGATCGATGGCATTGTCCTAGAAGGAAACTCTAGCTTAAATACCAGTGCTTTAACAGGGGAAAGTCTGCCTCGCGATATCAAAGCCGGAGATGCGATCATCAGTGGATGCATCAACATGAGCGGTGTTCTAAAAATTCAGACAACAAAAGAATTTGAAGAATCAACAGCTTCTAAGATTCTGGACCTTGTCGAAAATGCCAGCTCCAGAAAATCCAGATCAGAAGCCTTTATTTCACGCTTTGCCCGTATTTATACACCGGCCGTCTGTTACAGCGCTTTGGCGTTAGCTATTTTGCCACCTATCGTTCGAATGTTAGGTATGAATTTAGATCCACAATGGCATGTATGGGTATATCGTGCATTGACTTTCTTAGTCATCAGCTGCCCTTGCGCCCTAGTTATTAGTATTCCTTTAAGTTTCTTCGCCGGTATCGGCGGTGCCAGTAAAGCCGGTGTTTTGGTAAAAGGCTCCAATTATTTAGAAACATTATCAAAAACTAAAATCGTTGTCTTTGACAAGACCGGTACATTAACACAGGGCGTTTTTGAAGTCAGCGGTATTCATCATAATCAAATTGAAAATGATAAGCTGATTGAGATTGCAGCTTTGGCAGAGAGTGCCTCTTCTCATCCTATCAGTAAAAGCCTACAGCGCGCCTATCATCATGAAATTGACCGCTCCCGCGTAAAAGATATTCAGGAAATCAGCGGACATGGTATTGTTGCCAAAGTCGATGGACAAGATGTTTTGATCGGAAATACAAGACTTATGGAAAAATACCACATTCCTTATAAAGAATGTCATCATACCGGAACGATCCTTCATATGGCCATCAACGGTCAATACGCAGGACACGTTGTCATTTCTGATATGTTAAAACCAACTTCTTTAAAGGCAATGCAGGCTTTAAAAAGCTGTGGAATCGAAAAGTTAGTCATGTTGACCGGCGATATTAAAAAAGTGGCCGATTCAATTGGTCAAAAATTAGGATTAGATGCTGTTTACAGTAACCTTTTACCAGGTGATAAAGTAGAAAAAGTAGAAGAACTTTTATCGTCCAAACCAGAGCATGCAAAACTGGCCTTTGTCGGGGATGGCATTAATGATGCTCCCGTTCTATCAAGAGCCGACATTGGAATTGCCATGGGTGCCATGGGAAGTGATGCAGCCATCGAAGCAGCGGATATCGTCTTAATGGATGATGATCCTATGCAAATTCCAAAGGCTATCAAAATATCAAAAAAATGTCTTCGCATCGTTTATGAAAACATTGTATTTGCCATCGGTGTAAAACTAATCTGCTTACTATTAGGGGCGTTAGGTTTAACGAATATGTGGATCGCAATCTTTGCCGATGTCGGTGTTATGGTTATTGCCGTATTAAACGCAATACGAGCTTTATTCGTCAACAAGCTGTAACTACATAGGATAAAGAACAGGTAACCTTGTGTGATATGTGCCTGTTCTTTTTTACATCTTTCCCAAACAAATTACTGCTAATTTTTCACAAGAAAATTCATCACTAATTTGACCATAGTTTCCTTTTCTTCTGGCCTTGATTCGGCAATCATTAAGGTTATCGCTACAAGAGCACTATCCGATATGGTTTGTTTGCCATCAATGATCAGATGATGATTCTTATTCAAGAACTCTAAAAAGATCGTAGCACCGATGCGTTTACAGCCGTCCGCAAAAGGATGATCTTTGATAAGGAAGTATAAGAGATTAGACGCCTTTTCTTCAATACTTGGATATAACTCTTGTCCAAATATATTTTGATAGACAGCAGCCAAGATACCGTTGAGCTTTCCTTTTTCTTTTTCCACACCAAACACATCTGATTCAAATTTCATCTTATCAATAAGTTCTCGGCATTCTTCATAAGTTAAACGATAAATGAAATCGGTTCCTTCCGGTTTTGACAGGGATCCATGATCATAATCATCCAGTAAGGATAATGCATTTTGATACGCTTCTATTACATCCAACAGTTCTTTTTCATCAATCTCGTATGCCGTAGCTAACATTCTCGATTGAATTTCTATAGTTTTATTTAAAACTTCTAAACGTTTTTTATTAACGGCATAACCTTCGATCATATAATCCTTTAAAATGGATGTTGCCCATTTTCTAAAGGTAATACCTCTTTGCGATTTAACACGATAACCAACAGAAATAATGACATCTAAACTATAAAAAGAAACAGGACGATCAGAATTTGCAATGTGCAAATTTTGCACATTACTTTCCTTATCTAATTCTTTTTCTCTAAAGATATTTCCAATGTGTCTAGTAATAACTGTTCTATCTTTATCAAAGAGTTCAGCCATCTGTTGTTGTGTAAGCCATACAGTATCTTTTTCAGGCGTTACATTAACCTCTAATTCCAATTCACCATTCTTAAAGACTACAATATTATTTGCCATTTCATCATCCCCTTCGTTATTTCATACTCATGTTTTTTACACACCAAAAATTTAAAAGCCATGTGTTGTGCTTTAATCTATGGCACCACCTTTTCTTATAACCTCAATCATACGTACCTAATCTTACAAATAAGTGACTTTGGTAAAAGAATTTCAATTTTTATCTTATTGTTCAGATGTTATAAACTTCTCATCAAGGTATATGTAGATATTTACTCACATTTTTAATAATGATATCCTTTATAAAAGGAACAACCTATGGCAAAAATACGTAAGGGAGAAAAACAGAAACAAAAATTTTATGTATTGGCCAGATTGTCTATGATCTGACGTTCTTCATGGATGGACCCATTATTGAAAACCGAAAATATGTCATGAAAGAACACACAGAATGTATTGGCGCACCGGCTACCAATGCAGCTGCTTTGTTGGCAAAATGGGGTTGTGATACTTCGCTGATTGCACGTATAGGCGATGATTTTCTGGGAAAAGAAATTCTAGACCAGCTGCATACTGACCAACCCCGGAAATGGAAGTCGTACGATTTTTAACCACCCTTTGTGGGAATCGCACATAGAACCAAAATGGCCAAAAGAAGATCCCGATTTCATCCTTATTGATGGCCGGGAAACAGAGATCGCATTAAAAGCTCTTAAAAAATATCCACGCGCTACTTCTGTCATGGATGCCGGTTCTGTAAAACCATGGACTTCTACGCTGGCTCCACTTATTGACTACTTTGTATGCAGTGAAGATTTAAGCCGAACCTATACCGGTCAGGAAATTGATGTTCAAGATACGAATAAATT
>NZ_JAXKBY010000145.1:0-1988 GCF_036552745.1 Faecalicoccus sp. | reverse complement strand
TAGATTTTTTTTCACAAATAAAAGAGCCTCGCCTATTTTAGACAAGACTCATAAGATCATGTTTTGCTTAACTTAATGACATTGATCTAACTGTAGACTTTTCGCAATGTTAGATATCTAATTTTTATTTATAGATATTTTGACATTATATATCAAAACTATAACCAACAAAATGTATACTAAGACAATAAAGATAGCTTCGGCATTGAAATGAACGACTTGTTTATACATATAATAAAATTCATTTTTTTCGAGTCCGGGATAGAGATAATCTCTTTGAAGACAAAAGAGAAACGACCATATTGGAGAAACGATAGAAAGAACAAATTGTAGAAATCCGGTGAATTTATTTCTTTTAAAAAAGATTAGAATGCTAAAGAGAATACTTATTAGAAAGAATCCCCAATAGATCAAACCATATATAGAATAATCAAATCTTGAATACATAAAATCTCGTATTATCCATTTAGGAAGACCTGAATGGATTTTTTCTTTCTAGGCCGTTCCTGGTCAAGTATATCTTACGGCCATTTGATATACTTGCTTTGCACTGTGGATTTGTTTCTATACAATTACAGCTTTAACTGTTCTAAGGAGATTCCTACCACAGTTCTTTTCTAATGTTGATCAGTTGATTAGTACTTCGATGCTTTATGATTCACGAGTTCACATGGATCGAACATTTGTGGAGTTCTTACCAAGCAGTGCACACTTACTAGGAGGTGTCTTTATGACCTATTTCATTGGCATCGATATTGCCAAATACAAGCACGACTGTTTCATCATGGATCAGGACGGTTCCGTTATCCGCGATTCCTTTTCCTTTTCCAATGACAGTGCCGGTTTTTGCCTGTTTCTTTCTGTCCTTGATTCTCTTGATCCTTCCTACGAAAAAAGGATAGGCTTTGAATCAACCGGGCACTATGGATTGAATCTCAAGTGTTTCCTTGAGGAACACGATCTTTCCTTCATGGAGATCAATCCCATTCTGATCAAACGGTTCTCCTCAGCTACCACCTTGAGAAGAACCAAGACCGATAAGGCGGATGCTGCTCTTATCGCTTCCTACTTAACTACGGTTGAATATATTACCTATCCAACCCAATCTTATCATATCCACAATCTGAAATCATTGACCCGCTCCAGAGATGCTCTGGTGAAGCTGAGATCTGGACAGCTTGTCATGATCACTAATGTTATGGACAAGATATTCCCTGAATTCAAGCCCTTCTTCAATAAATCTCTAAAAAGTTCTACGGCTATGTATCTTCTAAGAAATTACACCGTTCCTTCCAAAATGGCTTCCATGAATTCTGAATCTTACAGAAAGATGTCTTCAAAACTCAAAAAGACGATTTCCTATGTACGATTCTCAAAGCTTAGGGAACTTGCGAAAAATACTGTAGGGCGCGAAGATCCATGTCTAACTTTTGAACTGAATACTTATCTGGACATCTATCAGTCCCTGGATGCCAAAATCAAGGAAATGGAAACCCATATCGAAGAAGAGTTTAAGGAAATCCGTTCCCATATCCAGACGATCAAGGGGATCGGATGTATATCTGCCGCTTCTATCTATTCCGAATATGGTGGTATCGGAAACTTCCAGACGCCAAACCAGATGCTGGCTTATGCCGGTCTTGACCCTTCCAGAAGCGAATCTGGAGAACATGCATATAAGGGACACATGGTAAAACACGGATCTTCCCACCTCCGCTATGTTCTTTTGAACTGTGCAGAAATGGTCATTCTCCATAATCCCGTTTTTTATGATTATTACCGTAAAAAACGGGAGGAAGGCAAACATCATCGGGTCGCCCTTTCTCATGTGGCCAGAAAACTGGTTCGTATCATCTTCTTTTTAGAGAAGAACAATGTTGATTATGATCCTAAGAAAATGAGGTAGCCATTTTCTTATAGACCATAATTTTTTCAATCGACCTTTTGTTAGGTCTTTTTGTCATGTCTTTTTAAAATTTTTGATTTTT
>NZ_JAXKBY010000144.1:0-30123 GCF_036552745.1 Faecalicoccus sp. | reverse complement strand
TATAATTCCTTCGGATTATGTTTAAAGATTCCGACTTTTTCTTTGTCAAGCTTTTTTAGATTTTTTTTCACAAATAAAAGAGCCTCGCCTATTTTAGACAAGACTCATAAGATCATGTTTTGCTTAACTTAATGACATTGATCTAATGACAATTCCACTTCATACTTGCCAACATCCAAGAAATCCTTGTCCTTGGATGTAACTGTTTCTTTCTCCTTGTCATAAGTATATTTCTCTGAATCTGTTTTTAAATCGCTTTTTACAGATACTTCCTTTAATACTTTCTTTGGAGTATCCTTTTTCAAAAACTCTTTAGCACTTAAAGATACAGTATCACCTAATTCAATTACTTTTTCTTTTGACTGAACGTGCAATTTTGCTTGATTTAATTGTGTTAATCCGAAAATACCAATCAATACTGCAATTCCTACACCAGAACCTATTACAATGTTTCTTGTTTTCTTATTCATAAAATTTCACTCACTTTCTCTTTTATCTTTTTAACTATTTATTCACTTGAGGTTGTTTGTTTCTAACCAGCTTTGTTGCAATAAAACGTCTGGTAATTGGATATCTTTCAAAATCACCTGAACCTGATTTTCCAGCGGATTCAGTCATTAAACAATTTTCAAAATCCACTTCCTCCATATCAACCAATCCCAAAGGTAATTCATCTGCAACTGTTACCTCGATTGTATCTTTCAACGTTATTGACATAACACGTACACGATATCCTGAAACTTCATTTGTCTGTCTGCCATTCACATAAGCAACAACCGCTCCTGAATCCAAATATAGGAACTTTCCATTTAATAAATCTGATAGTTTTTTAAACCCTTTTGTCAAATATCCATTCTTATTCAATTCTACGATATTAGAAACATCAACCGCACCATTTTTTAATTCTTTAACTTGAATACTAGCCATAACTTTTTTTTAATTTCTCCTTCTGTTTTTCTTTTTAGCTTTTTCTATATAGCGATTCTTACTAACCTAGTTTCAAGTATCTGTAACTAGGTATAGTTTAGCATTTTTCTTTTACCGATTCCATATCATTCATATTTTTTATAATAGGGATTCCAATAATACCAGTTCTATTTCTTCCTTATTTCTAAGGGGGCAATATCATATAATGCTTGTTTTTCAATTCACATCATCCTTTCTGTAGAATGAGTTTCCTAAACTCTTATATAAGATATCCAAATCTTTTATGGAAACATTCAGACAAGCCATCAGTGTTAAGATATCCTCGAATCCAACCATACTGTTATCAGTTTCTATGGACATGATTTTTGATTCAGAAAGTCCACTCTGTTCAGAACATTCTTTCAAAGTAAGATTTCTGCTTAAACGATAACTTCTTAAAAGTTTTCCCAGTGAATCTGGAACAATTTCGTTGTAATACCACTCAATACCCATTTCATCTTTAAAATTTGAATATTCAATCTTTTCATTTTCGAATAATTCTGTATCCTGTATTTCATGCAAAGGAATCCGTAAGATACGTGCAAATACCAATGCATTCTTTTTTGTTATTTCATATCGTGGCTTTCCGTTCAAATAACAATAAACTGTATTGTCGCTTACATTTAAAACGCTCACCATCTTTTTTATAAAATCTGGTTTATGTGTGTATCGGATTGATACATAATCATTTAACAATTCATGAATTTTTTTCATTTGTTTCTATCACACCTTTCTGTCTATACATCATCATCTCATCTCATTTTTTTTATTGCAGTATGTACTTCTTTTCCTCACTTTCTTCTTTAATAGGGGTCTTACATGAAGAGAGATATTAAGTGAGTAAGAACTTCAAAGCCCCTGATTTTTTTATTCTCACTTTCTTCTTTTTTTTCTTGAAAGGATAAAGGGTCTTACATGGAATCTAATATTTCTAGAGGTATGAAGTTTTTTTTGTACAAATTTTTGATTCCAATGCCCTTGTGATTATCCTTGAACATTTCTTAACAATCTGATATATTGTGTTCAAGGAGTGAGATTGGCTATCACTCTTTTTTATTTTATAATTTCAATAATTATTTCAATCAAACGTCTGATTGCTTGAATCAAAAGTCTGACTTCTCTTAAAAAGATTGTCACCTTTTCCATCAGCAACCCCTTTCTAATTCCGTTCCGCACGAAGCCCTTAACGTCTTTATACTAAGGATTTTTAGAATGTTTCACTCCCTGAACAGGGGTCTTACATGATTTCTCAATGCCCCAAATTTTTAACCATGTTTTCTTTCTCTTACTCTTTTATCAATTTCCTTTCTGTATCTCTGTTTTTCTGATTCATAACATTTTAAATGTCCAGCACAATAAATCCAGTCATTATCTGAATGTGAATAATGTTCTTTGACACTATCAAGCATTTCACGAATTTCTTTATATGAATAACCTATTCGATGTAATAACTTTTCTGTTTCAGAAAGACCATTTTTATCAATCAACTTTATTACTTCTTCTAATTTCATCTTCTTTTCTCACTTTTCTCTTTTTCTTCAAATATCAGCATTTCCTAAAAAGAAAAGGCACACCAGATATTTCCAATGTGCCTATACAAAATTCTATGTTTCAGATAAGCACCTATTCACTTGTCAAAGAACGAGTGAAGCTATGATAGTTCGCTTATCTTTAGATTTTTAATATTTATATAAAAGAAAAACGAACCATCATCAACAAAACAAACATTTTGTTAATGACAGTTCGAGTCATTACAATGGTGCGGGCGAAGGGACTCGAACCCCCACGCCAAAGGCGCCAGATCCTAAGTCTGGTGCGTCTGCCAATTTCGCCACGCCCGCAAGACTGCTTTAATATAATAGCAGAACTTTTTTAAAAAATCAATGTAAAATTGTAGGCTTATGTTTAGCCTCAATTTGCTCCTGAATATAAGTTTCCAGTTCTTCCAACAACTCATCTGTAAGTTCGATATCTTCTATCATGACAGGTTCATCATGTGTTTTATCCAAAACAAAATGA
This sequence comes from Faecalicoccus sp., assembly GCF_036552745.1. Taxonomy (NCBI): domain Bacteria; kingdom Bacillati; phylum Bacillota; class Erysipelotrichia; order Erysipelotrichales; family Erysipelotrichaceae; genus Faecalicoccus; species Faecalicoccus sp. Next base: position 27,138 of record NZ_JAXKBY010000144.1, on the reverse strand, counting down.
ATTTCGGGTAACGATCTGAATTCTGTTTTACCGAACTGTTTTTCATATTTTTCCAACTGCTCCAAAATGGGTTGGGCAATTTGTTTAATGATCTTTTCGTTTTTCATGCTTTTATTATAACGTAATGTCTTTTCTTTTGACAAGGAATGTGATACTGCCTTTATTTTAAGAACTGTATTTGTTATGATATAGGCACCGGAGGAATGAAATGGAAAAACCGAACAACAAAGTGCAAAAAGAAGAAATTGACGATTTTGCCAAAGCTTTACTGGATAAAAAAACGGATATGGCCATTTATGCCAATCGATCCGATACGATAGATAAAACAAAAGAAAAAAACGAAGATGAAAGAAAAGCAGCTGAACAAACCTTATCTTCGGCTTTAGATATGCTTCGAAAAGAAAGAGGACAATCAACCATTGCCGAAGAAGAGCAGCGTTTTTATTATAATCAGCTTCAGGAAGAGGATGATGATTTTACAACATCTTCGATCGAAGAGTTAAAAACACAGTCTTTTGATGTCAATACGGTTGCCAAAGCTTTACATGAATACGATCAGGATCAAACGATTCGTACTAAGCTAAAAGTGGATTTAAATAAATCAAATGCCAAAGGGGTACCACATACCACCAAGAAAAAAGAGAAACCGGTCAAGAAAAAACGATCTAAGAAAAAGATTGCCATTATTGCCGGTGTAGTGGTTTTATTCTTGGCATGTTTGGGCGGCTATGCTTATAAGATCTATGTTTGGGATCCGGCACATATTGTAACGGAAGCTATGCAGAAGTCCTATGACAAGCTGGTTAGCTATGCTGATGAATATGGAAGTGATCTTGATAGCGATGCTACTTTAATGTCGGATTCAGAGCGATTTGAACTATTGGATATGGATGAAGATTACGATCGTCTAAACGCAACACAGAAAGAAGAAATCAACGATTATTTTAAAGAGCAGACAGGTAAAACATATACCAGTTTGGTAAAAGAATTACAACAAATGAGAGATGAAATTGGTACGGATCCTAATGGTCCTTATCAAAGAATTACTTCTCTTTTGACAAGCTGGAGTTCTTTAAGTGCTTCTCAACAATACCAATTATTGGATTTAGAAAGTGCTTATTCACAATTATCGGATAAGCTGCAGGAGCGTATTGATGATATGTCCAAAGCCAATGCGGATATGGGCTTTACGGAGCTTCTAGAAAACATCCGCAAGGATAAAGAAGCGGCGGATCAGCAAGCGGCGCAGCAACAACAGGCATTATCTTCTTTACAGGGCCAATTACAATCTTTACAAAACCAACTGGCCTCTTATGAAGAATATGGACAGACATTGCGTACAGAACTTGCGACAGCACAAGCAAATGGGGACTCTGCCAGCATCAGTGAATTGAATTCTGCGATTTCTTCCAATGACCAGACAATCACACGTCTGGAAACACAGATTGCCAGTCTTCAATCACAGATTGATAGCGCTCAATAACAAAAAAAACTCAACTTATCTGTGTACTTTTTTCAAAAGTATGATATGATAGTTGAGCAATCGCCGACATAGCACAGTTGGTAGTGCAACGCACTCGTAACGCGTAGGTCGCAAGTTCAAGTCTTGCTGTCGGCACCAGTTAGCTTTTAAACAAGGAATGTAAGTATATAGACATTCCTTGTTTTTTTTAATGGCTGGCGAAAAACGAGGATTTTAAAGACAATATGAATCATGCTATACTTTTAGGAAATGGAGGATAATATGGCAAAACAAGGAATTCGTATCCGTAAGAGTTTATATATCGTGTTGTGTATGGGAACTGTACTCAGTTTGATTCTTTGTATTGGTATCGCATTCGGTTTTTTCACAAAAGAAAAGATCGTAACCAAAGAAGTGGAAAAAGAAGTTCAGGTCGTACCGGATAACTATTTGTTTTTGGGAGATTCTTTAACGGATTATTTTGATTTAGAGACTTATTTTCCAAACCAGCCGGTTGTGAATAGTGGTATTGCGGGCAATACGACCGATCAGATTTTGGCATCGATGAAGACAAGAGTTTATGACTATAATCCATCCAAGATCTTTTTATTGATTGGAACCAATGATTTAAGAGATGGCAAGCCACAAGAGGCAGTCGTACAAAATATAGAAAAGATCATCGAAGAGATTCAAACAAATCGTAAACAAGCTGAAATATTTGTAGAGAGTTTATATCCAGTCAATGCTTCTGTCAGTTCGGCGGTAGGTGTTCGATCCAATGCAACGATTCAAAATATCAATGCGCAGTTACAGGAATACTGTAATGAAAAGGATCTTACATATATTGATCTGTATGCAAAATTGCAGGATGAGCAGGGAAATCTTCAGACACAATATACAGTCGATGGATTACATTTGAGCGATATGGGTTATCAGGTCGTCGCCGAGGTCCTGCGGGAATATTTGAAGTAAATGAGGAATCAAAATGGATTTGAGTACGTTAAAAGAAGAATTTCATTCGTTTCAGAATACAGATTGGATGCTTTTGATGGTAACGGTATCTTTATTTTTAACACAGTATGTTACGGCAGCTGTACTGCTTGTGTTTTTAGGCTGGACAGCTTATAAAAAAGAATTATGGGTTTCCATCAAGGAACAGCCTGGTGCCATTTGGATTTATTTATTTATCGGTATAGAGATCATTGTTTCATTTTTCGCAAACAATTTGATTGGACTTGTTAATGCTTTGGGAATGCTTTTGGTGATGGGATTTATCAGTGTCTATCGAAAACAAGTACACCCTAAGTTATTTCATTATATGATCAACATCATGTTGATTGGATCGATCTTCGTGGGAATCTTGGCGCTTTTTCAATTTGCGGACTTTTCGGCACAGAAAGGGTATGACTTTTTCGAATTCCATATTCAAAACTCACCAAAACGAAGAATCATGGCTACTTTTGATAATGCCAACTTATATGCGACAATGTTGGAGTTTTGGATCTTTTTTTGCGTCTATCGTTTTATCCAGTGTAAGGGCTTGTTAAAAAGAATACTCTATGTGGTCGTTGGCCTGTTTAATTTCGGGCTGCTGTATCTGACCGGTTGCCGCACTGCTTTGTTGCCGCTTGTTGTCATCATTCCTTTATTCTTCTTTCTGGCAAGAGAAAAAAAGTGGTTGCTTCTATCTTTAGTTGGATTAGGTATAGGCATCATATTGGTTTTTATGGAACCGGATTTGATTCCCAGAATCACCGATATGAGCACATTGGAATCACGCTTTAAGATATGGAACTGTGCATGGATGGGCATTCAAAACTATCCAATATTCGGCCTGGGACCACAATCTTATCATCTGTATTATCAAATGTTTAATGGACATAAGGCACCGCATGCGCATAATATTTATGTAGATTCTCTAGCTTCTTATGGGATCGTTGGAACTTTGTTGATCATTTATTATGCCTGTCGATATCTGTTACCAGAAATAATAAATGTAAGATTGTATGATCGACAGTTGTTTGGTTTGATCATCGGATTCATTCTGATTTTTTTGATTCATGGTTTACTGGATGTAACAATGAATGTATTGGCAACGGCACTGGTTTTTATGATGATCTTAAATGCCGGTGTTTTGGTGAAAAAAGATTGAAAATTCAATTTAGATTGTGTTAATGTAGTGATAAAGAAAACAGACAGTAGAAGGAGATTTTTTAATGCGATTTTCTCGATTCTTCGTCTGCTTTTTTTTGCTTATTTCTTTAACGGGATTTCAGGAAACTTCGTCTTACCAAAACGAGCTTGGGGCTTTGGAAAAACAGGCGATGGACTGCAAAGAGCAGCAGGTTGCACAAGTTTCACAGTCTTTACAGGAAATAAGAAAAGAGATTTTAAAAGATCTGGAATCGGTATTGAACAAAGCCGATTTAAATGACATCGAGTTAAAAGAACTCAAAGAAAAAAAGAGTGTTATACATCACTCTTATGAGCGATTAAAAAAACAAATGGCACTTTATCTGATGCAGGAACAAAGTATGTATTCATATTGTCTGGAAGGACGAATTTCCAACGAAGGGAAAGAACTTCAAACTTTGTATATGCATCAAAAACAACTGGAAGAAAAATGTTCTCAAAAAGAGAAGAAAAAAGTTGAATTCCAGCTGGAAATTCAAAATCTTCAAGCGTATGATAAGCGTGTTGACAAAGCACAGAACACCCTCAAGGAGCGATTTCAACGCACCGATGGATTTGATCAGACTGTTCGTGGCCAACATAATCCACAAAAGACGATTCAGGGACTAGAAGATCTTCCGGTATTTGGCTCTATACATTCTACAAAGAATGATTCACACTTTTCCTGTCTGGCGCAGGATGCTTCCATTACTTCTACAAGTCCATATTGGGGAAAAGTATCGGATCAAGGTTATATATCGGCTGGAACATGGTCGTATCCGCACGGAGGAATGCATTTAGGTATGGATCTTGCCCTGGCTTTATATTCAAACATCTATGCTCCGGCCAATGGCATCGTTTTATATGCCGATACCTCATACAACAGCAATGATGGCTATCTGGGCAACATGGAAGGATGGCCTTATGGTGGGGGCAATACGCTTTGTGTGATCGTTTCGATACAGGAAAAATTGTATGCCCTGACCTTTGCTCATTTGTCCAATACGATTTATGTAGCTCCTGGACAACAGTTTTCGCAAGGTGATGTTCTGGCCTTATCCGGAAACAGCGGCAACAGTACAGGCGGTCATACACACATTGAAGTTTTTGAACTGCATGCTTCTTTGGAACAAGAGGTTTCTTATTTTCAACAAGGTGCTGATTTTAGCTTTGGCTGCGGATGGGATGCTCCTCATACGCAAAGTATATGGGCCACTCGAATTCGACCGGAAGAAGTGATTACGGGATAGGAGAATTATGAACGATTTATTTTTAGAACGCATGAAAAGAGAGTTAAAAGAAGACTATCCGGCTTTTGAGAGATCTTTGGAACAACCGATGTATAAAGGGTTAAGCTATCATCCTAAAAAGATCACGAAAGAAATGCTGAAAGCTAATACACCACTTTTGGAACCTAGTCTTTTTTATGCTTATGGCTATTACATCGATCGATCTTTAGGAAACCATCCTTATCATATTGCCGGTGCGTTCTATTTACAGGAGCCAAGTGCTTCGGCAGCGGTTACCATATTGGATGTACAACCTTCGGATACAGTATTGGATCTCTGTGCGGCACCGGGTGGAAAATCCAGTCAGATTTTATCACAGTTGCAGGATGGCTTTCTGGTATCCAATGAGTATGATGGCAAACGAGCCAGAATTTTATTATCAAATTTGGAGCGCATGTCCGCACAAAATTTTTGCCTGACACAAGGCGATACTAAAGTTGTTTGCGAAGAGTTGGAGTCCTGCTTTGACAGAGTCTTGGTCGATGCACCATGCTCCGGCGAAGGCATGATGAAAAAACACGATGCCGCTCAGGATAACTGGTCACTGAAAAATATACAACAATGTGCTATGCGGCAGGACTATATTCTGGATCAGGCCTATAAAGCATTAAAAAAAGGTGGATATATGGTCTATTCGACTTGTACGTATGCCAGAGAAGAAAACGAAGAAACCATTGCCTCCTTCTTAAAAAGACATCCGGATATGCAGCAGGTCGATCCGGAAGTATCCTTTGGACAAAGAGGCTTTGATACACCGGGCATGGATGCTGATAAGGTGGTTCGCATTTTCCCTATGCAGAAGGGGGAAGGTCATTTTATTTGTAAGATGCAGAAAATGCAGGGAGAAGTAAGAAAGCTTCCTATAAAAAAGGTTCGAAAAAAAGATCAGTGTGACGATATTCTTCAGGAATTCCTGGTGAATATTCCAAGATATGCATATCAGCAGGATGATGCGTTTTATATTATGGACCATCCGTTTATCGAATTTAAGAAAACACATTGTTTGCGACAAGGCATCCTGGCAGGCAATCTGGTCAAAAAAAGATTTGAACCTGCGCATGCTTTGTTTATGGCATTCTCAAAAGAGAATTATAAACAAAGTGTAGAATTGGATCTAGCGCAGATGGATGAAGTAATGCATGGATTACAGATTCCCTATGAATGTAAAAAGGGATATACCTGTTATTGTATTGATGGCATTCCATTTGGTTTTGGGAAAAGCGACGGGCATAGGATCAACAACCGGATTCCTAAAGGCTTACGCTTATTGCCCAAGAGTCATGTGACTAAAGGAGATTTTTGAAAATGAAAGATGAAGTCTTAAAATATATTAAAGTAATTATTGGAAGTATTTTATTTTCCTTGGGGATCTACTTTTTTATCACACCCAGCGGATTAAACTCCGGGGGTGTTGTAGGTATCGCGCAGATATTAAATATCGTACTGCGTCCTTTGAATCCCAATCCGGATTCTTTTGATCTAACGGGTATCATGAATATGCTTTTAAATGTGCCTTTATATATTTTGGCACTCAAATCAATTTCAAAATCCTTTTGTCTAAGAACTTTGATCAGTATCATCATTCAGATGATTACTTTATCACTATTGCCATTACGAACAGAAGCCATTATGCCGGATATGCTAAGCAATTGTGTATTTGGTGCTTTGATGAGCGGTGTTGGTGTCGGGCTTTGCCTGCAAAGCAGCAGCTGTGCCGGTGGAATTGATATATTAGGTGTTTATTTTTCCAAGACTAAACCTAATTTTTCTGTCGGAAAACTTTCTATCATTTTAAATTTCTTTGTGTTTGCGATTTTTGCCTATATCGTAAATTTACAGAATGCCTTATATTCTATTATTTTTGTAGCGATCATGTATTTTGTTGGCGATAAGGTGCACTATCAAAATATCAATATTTCAGCCATGATCTTTACGCAAAACGAAAATTTAAAAAAGGAAATCATGCGAATTACCGGACGTGGCGTAACCTGTTGGAAAGGACAGGGTGTTTATACCGGCCAGGAAAAAGATATACTGGTTGTTGCGTTAAACAAATATGAGATCCGGCGTCTAGAGAAAGCCATAAAAACTGTAGATCCACATGCCTTTATGATCTTAAGTGAAGGACAGAAAATATCGGGCGGATTTGAAAAACGGTTGTAAAAGAACGGGAGAGTTAAAATAGCTTAACTCTCCTTTATTATAGCTTTGTTTGATTTATCTTTTTCTCTATGTGGTTAATAATCTTTTTCGCAAGCTCGACATCTTCTTCATTATGATATCTTGCCTGCTCAAATATGATATCCATTATTAAAACATCAAAATTTGTAAAAAGCCTTTAGTACTCCATAAAATTTAAAATGTTTTATCATTAAGCTTGATGCATTTTTATTTCTTCACTGTCATTTTTATACTGACGTGAATGAATACTTGATTAGATAGATGAAATTGGTTATTATATTATACTCAATTTTGAGTTTTGAAAGCGTTCGTGTTAAGATGAATCTATAAAATTATAAAGGAGTTGTAATCCTATGAAACGAAAACAAATCATGAGTTTATTACTTGGTGCGATGTTATTGTTTGGTTGTTCTTCTCCGTCTTTGGAATCTATTCGACTTTCTGTGGAGGATGCCAAAGAGATTGAAGTCGGTGATACTGTGGAAGTGGAGGTTGAGACCGATCCTTCAGATTTTGAATTGGATAAAGAATCATTTCGTGTGACAAAGAAAGCCGATCTTTCTTTAAAAGAAAATACCTTGCTTGTTGTACCACAAACGGCAGGAGAATATCAGGTGACAGCCAGTCAGGATGATGTCACAAGCAATACGCTGCGGTTTACGGTAAAAGAGAAAGAAAATAAAAAAGAAGATACAAAGGAAGATGCGAAAGAAGATGTGGAAGAAAAAACAGAATCTTCACAACAGAATCCTGTAAAGGATGTACAAGGTTCCAATAATGCACCTGAAACATCATCAGATTCAAATTCTTCTTCATCGGATAATGCGATATCCTGGTCACAAAGTGATCCGTTGAGTGTGGATGAAACGCTTCAATACGGCGATCTTCTTCAAAAAAGTGGTCAGTCAGTCTGGCTGCAGGGAGATTTACCACAGGCCATGACAAGTGGTGGTATGATCCTATATAACGGAGATCATTCGACTTTTATATCCATTGAAGACCCAATGCATTTGATTGATTTTGGCGGTACAAACGCTATGATCATCGGCAAGATCAAACAACAGGGAAGTAGTTATTGTGTGGTCGTAGAAAAGGCCTATGCATTATAAGCTGGTTTCGTAAGAAATCAGCTTTTTCGAAAGGAGAAATCACATGAAAGAAATAAAGTGTCCCAATTGCCAAACAGTGTTTAAAATCGATGATGACAGTTATTATGAGATTTTAAAACAAATCAAGGATGAAGAATTAGAAAAAGAAAGAACCGTTCTGGAACAAAAATACGAAAAAGAGCTGCAGCTTCAAAAAGAAAAATTTGATGCCCAGTTTAAAGCCCTTCAACAAGAAACGCAGGTCAAAGAAAAAGAATGGATAATCCGGGAAGAGCGCCTGAAACATTCATTGATGCAGGAAAAAGAAAAGGAACTGCAGAGTATGCAGGAAGAAGTATCAAATCTAAAAAATCAGATTCAGTTATCTAAGGCGCAGTCAGAGTTGGAAAATGAAAAGATCGCGCATCGCTTTGAAAAAGAAAAGGAAGAGATGGAAAGAGAAAAACAGGAGTTAGTTAACAAGTATGCACTGGAACTGAAATCCAAAGAAGAAATGATCGAATACTATAAAGATATGAAACTTCGCTTATCGACAAAAATGTTGGGAGAAACATTGGAACAGCATTGTGAGATTCAGTTTAATCAATTACGTGCTACAGGATTTCAAAATTCTTATTTTGAAAAAGATAATGATGCCTCTACCGGAAGTAAAGGGGATTACATCTTTAAAGAATTTGATGATGAGGGCAATGAAATCATCTCCATTATGTTTGAGATGAAAAATGAAGCCGATCAAACCGCCACCAAAAAGACCAATGAATCGTTTCTAAAAGAATTGGATAAGGATCGCAATCAGAAGCATTGTGAGTATGCGGTCTTAGTTTCTTTACTGGAGCCGGAAAGTGAATTATACAACAGTGGGATCGTGGATATGTCGCATCGTTATGACAAGATGTATGTGATTCGTCCTCAGTTTTTTATTCCTATGATTACGATCTTGCGCAATGCAGCTCTAAAAAATGTACAGATTCGTAAAGAATTGGAAGCTATCAAAGAACAGAATATTGATATTACGCACTTTGAAGAAAAAATGATGGATTTTAAAGAGGGTTTTTTAAAAAATGTAGATATGGCAAGTCGAAAATTTCAATCGGCTGTGGATGAAATTGATAAAACAATCCTGCATCTACAAAAGGTCAGAGAAAACTTATTGGCAAGTGACAGACAGTTGCATATTGCCAATAAAAAGGTGGATAATCTAAGCATTCGTTCCTTAACGTATAAAAATCCGACAATGCAGAAAATGTTTAAAGAACAAAAAGAAAAGTAGTGTTATACTGTTTTTAAGAAGAAGGGAAAGTAAACTATGATTTGCAGACATTGTCAAAAGGAAAATCCGGAGAGCGTAAAATATTGTATTCACTGCGGGAAACCGTTAGATGAACCGGAGCGGCAAACACCGCCTGTTTTTGATCCACATAAAGAAGAGGGGCTAAACGATGATTGGAGCAAACCAGTCGAGGAAGAGAAAACAGAAGTGATCAAACCATCGAAAAAGAATTCACATGTCCCGGTTTTGATTGCCTTGGGTGTACTGGTTGGTTTGTTTGTGATTGGTGGTGTAGTGCTTGTGACTTATTTTAATCATCAACAGGAAATCCAACATCAACAGGAAATCCAACATCGACAGGAAATCGCTCGCTTGGAACAAGAAAAAGAACAAGAAAAGGAAGCACGTAAAAAGGCAGAAGAGGAAGCGGATGATCTTCAGGATGAAAACGAATATCTGGAAGACAGAAACGATCGGTTAGAAGATCGTCAAAAAGATGAAAGTGAATCGGAAGATCATTATCAATATGGTTTTGAAATCGATACCTGGTACAAGGCAAACTACAATATGGCCCGGCGCAATGCCGGCGACTACAATGCGACACAAACCGGGCATCTGCGAAAAGATGAACGAATTTTTATTGAAGAAATCATTTCCGGTTCCAATGGCAGCTACTGGGGAAGATCTTCCTCCGGCGATTGGGTCTGTATACAAGATAATGACTACGATTATCTTCGTGAGGAATAGACTTTTATGAAAAGAAAACGCAGGCTGACTAAACTTGGTGCTTTTCTGATAGGTATCATTGTGGTACTGGCTGTGGCCTTGGTCGCCTCCTTAGGCTTTTTAGGTTATAAGATGTTACAGCCGACAGAGCCGAAAACCGAAATCAAAGAAGAAGTAAAGAAAGAAGAAAAGGAAACAGAGCCTGTTTTAAATGATCGTGAACAAGTCTATGCCAAGGCACATCCGGATTTGTCGACTGAAGAAGTACAAAAACAAGTTTGGATGCATTTAGATCAGGAAGCTTATACACATATGCAACCGGTAGAAGATCTGGATTCTATGCTACAGCTGGTCAACAAATATTATGATTTGCCATCGGATTATGAACCATCCGATCTTATATCGGTTTCCTCCAGCGGTGAAAATGGAACGGTCTATATGCGCAAGGAAGCGGCCGATGCCTTTGAAAAACTGGTACAGGCAAGCTACAAACAAGGCTTTATTTTGAATGCTTGTTCGGCTTATCGAAGCTACGAGTATCAAGAGAATTTGTATAATAACGGCGTCACAAACTATGGGCAAGAGTATGCGGATGCCTATTGGACAAGACCGGGTTCCAGTGAACACCAAACCGGACTTTCTGTCGATATTCGAATGGATAATGATACCAGTGATCTGGATGCGGTTCGAAATCATCCTTCGTATTCGTGGTTATTAGAGCATATGCATGAATATGGTTTTATTCTTCGCTATCCGGATGATAAAGAAGATTATACGTTGATTGCACCGGAAAGCTGGCATTTACGCTATGTAGGTGTTGATGCTGCTACCAAGATCCATGAAAATCAGTGGTGTCTGGAAGAATATTTATATTATGCACAATAAGACATAAATCATGTCAAAACATCCTCTATTCTGAAAACAGAACGGAGGATGTTTTTATGAAACCGATGGACGAAATAACCTTTATTGTTTTATGCATACAGCGATTAGCTCTTTATTTGGAGATCTCGCAGGAAGAAGTCTATACACGATTTAATGCCAAAAAGATCATCGAAAATTTTATCCTGCCTTGTTTTTCCGTCTTAAAAACACAGAGCTGGTTGATCGTTCAAAATGAATTAGTAGCCTTGATGCAGAATTGAAAATCGTTTTCATTTATGAAATTTCTTTCATTTATCAGTTGACAATTGATCGAATACTGATTATATTGTATGCATAAGCAGTGATAGGAAAGAGTAGTATAAAAGATACGTTTCAAGAGACTTTCTGGCTGGTGAAAAGAAAGAGCGACTTTATATGAACACATCCTGGAGCTATGTCGGCGAAAGAACAGTAGTTGGCATCGGGTACACCCGTTATTGTGTTAGAGTATGTTAGTACTTGATGAGATCATTATCGTAAGATGATGGTGAAGTAAGGTGGAACCACGTTGATAACGTCCTTATAGAGGGCGTTTTTTTTGTTTATATAAGGAGGATATATATGCGTCAAATTCGTTTGCCTTTGGGTATGAGAGATTTGGTTTTTGAAGAAACGCGAAAGAAAAGACAGCTTCAAAATCGTATCGAATCGATTTTTCAATCGTATGGTTATGAAGAAGTCATCGCTCCGACGATCGAATTTTTGGAAACATACCAAAAAGCGTTTTCTTCTTTAAAGGAGCAAGAGATGTATAAATTTTTTGATGCCAAAAGTAATACATTGGCACTTCGTATGGATATGACAGTTCCTATTGCTCGTATTTGTGCTTCCAAATACAAAGATAAAGAAGGGCCGTTTCGTTTTCGCTATTGTGCCAATGTCTTTAAAGTACGGGAAAGCTTTGCGGGCAAGCGAAGTGAAGTCACAGATTGTGGTGTAGAACTGATCGGACTGGATGAACAAAGTGATTTGGAGGTCTTGTGTTGTGCATTAGATACGATGCAAAGCTTTCAAGCTTCCTCTTATACATTGGAAATCGGAAACAGTTCATTCTTTAAAAAAGCATGTGCTTTACTAGAACTTCCGGAAGATCAAATTGAAACTCTGGCCAAGCTTATTGATCAAAAAAGTATGGTGGATCTAAAAGCGTATTTATCATCCTTACAGCTTTCCAAAGAGCAGGAAGCTTTCTTTTATCAACTTCCTTTGTTGAATGGAAAAGATGGTTTAGAAAACGCCATGCAGGCAAGCTTTGATGAAGAATTAAAAGAAATTGTTAGAAAGCTGCAAAAACTTCAAGAAAATCTGAAGTCGCTGGGATATGAAGATACGATCACGTTTGATTTAGGAAAAGTACCGCATTTAGATTACTACACCGGCATTTTATTTGAAGGCTATGTAGAAGGAGTCGGTACCAGTGTGTTAAGCGGAGGACGCTATGATCATCTTCTCAATACGTTTGGAAAAGATATGCCGGCTGTTGGCTTTAGTGTGAAACTCGATTATTTGCTGGATGTGATCGACAGTGTATCAAAGAAGGTTTTGTTTTTATACTATCCGATGTCTAAACAGCTGGAAGCTTTTCAAAAGGCTAAAGAGCTGCGAAAGGAAAAAGAAGTAAAGCTAATTCCCTATGAAGGATGCGAAATTAAGATACAGGAGGGTGTGCAATGAGTTTAAGCATTGCCTTGACAAAAGGCCGATTGGAAAAGAAAACCGTGGCGATGTTAGATCAGGTAGGCTATGGAACACAGAATTTAAAGGATAAAGGACGTGCCCTTGTCTTTGAAGATACGATCAAACCGGTTCGTTATTTTCTGGTAAAGTCCAACGATGTGATCACCTATGTCAATCATGGTGTCGCCGATATCGGGGTTGTGGGAAAAGACACGTTGTTGGAAAGAGAATCCGAGAATTATGAGCTGTTAGACTTAAAAATCGGAGAATGTAAGTTTTGTGTGGCCTCCTTGCCGGAAAAGAAAGTTTTTAATAAAGTCGGGCATGTAAAAATCGGGACAAAATATCCCAATGTGGCCCGAAAGTATTTTCTTGATCAGGGAATCGATGTAGAAGTGATCAAGATTGATGGATCGGTTGAACTGGCACCGATTTTAGGACTGGCTGATGGTATCGTGGATATCGTGGAAACCGGAACGACATTAAAAGAAAACGGTCTGGTCATTCTTGATGAGGTTTGTGATATCAGTGCTCGTGTAATCGTCAATAAAGCCAGTTTTAAATTGAAAAGAGAAGAAGTCTTACAATTTGTACAAGACTTGGAAAGTGTGGTGAAATCAAATGCTGACACGAATCAATAAAAATAATACGCAGGAATTGGCAAATTTTATTGCCGGAAGAAATCAGGAAATCTCTTCTGATGTGTTAATTCAAGTTTCAAAGATCATTGAAGATGTCAAAGAAAATAAGGATGAAGCCTGCCGACGTTATACCAAACAGTTTGATGGGGTCGATCAAAAGACGTTTAGAGTGACTGAAGAAGAATTAGAAGAAGCCATTCAACAATGTGATCCGGATTTTTGTAAAGCTATGCAAAAGGCAGCGCAGAATATTATAGATTTTCATCAGGCACAACGGCAAAAAGGCTATCGTCTTCAAAAAGAGATGGGCATCTATTTGGGGCAAAGAGTACTTCCATTAGAGAGTGTAGGAATCTACGTGCCTGGAGGAAGAGCACAATATCCAAGTTCGGTATTGATGAATGCGATTCCTGCCCATGTAGCCGGTGTTAAAAGAATCGTCATGGTCACACCGCCGGATAAACAAGGAAAGATTCATCCCAATATTGCCTATGCGGCAAAAATTGCCGGTGTATCCGAAATTTATAAAATTGGTGGAGCGCAGGCCATTGCGGCCTTAGCCTATGGTACGCAATCCATTCAGAGCGTCGATAAGATCACCGGGCCGGGCAATATTTATGTAGCGGCGGCCAAAAAGATGGTATTTGGTAAGGTCGATATCGATATGATTGCCGGTCCCAGTGAAATCCTTGTCATTGCGGATGAAGAGGCCAATCCGGAATATGTGGCAGCCGATTTAATTTCGCAGGCAGAACACGATCCGATGGCCAGTGCCATCTTAGTGACAACCAGCCAAGTTTTATTAGAGAAGGTCAATGCGGCCTTACAAAGACAGAGTGCTGTGCTTCCTAAAAAAGATATCATTGAAGCTTCGTTACGTGATTATGGAAAAAGTGTGGTCTGTGATACGATCGAAGAATGTATTGCCATTTCGAATGCCGTAGCACCGGAACACTTGGAATTGATGGTCAAAGAACCGGAAATGTATTTAGATTTGGTAAAAAATGCCGGCTCTGTCTTTATGGGCTATTATACGTGTGAATCAATCGGTGATTACTTCGGTGGAACCAATCACGTCTTGCCAACATCAGGAACCGCCCGATTCTCCAGTGCGTTAGGAGTCGATGCCTTTATTAAGAAGAGCAGTTATTTGCATTATACCCAAGAAGCTATCGAAGCTTATGGAAAAGAGATCATCGTCATTGCTAAAGAAGAACAACTTCAGGGACATGCCAATGCCGCAAGAATACGAATGGAGGACAAACAATGAAACAAGTCCAGTATAAAGTGCATACGCAACAAGGTGTTTTATTAAATGCCAACGAAAGTTCAAAGAATTTATCGGCTGCCATTCGAAAAGAAATTCAAGATGCGATCTTTGATATTGAATTTAACCGATATCCCGATGATGCCTGTCAAAAGCTTTGTGAAGCCTATGGAAACTGGATCCAGGTTCCGGCCGATCAAATTCTAGCCGGCAATGGCTCAGACCAGCATTTAGGCTTTTTGATCGGTACCTTTTTAGGGAAAGAAAAAAAGCTTTTAACATTAGCTCCTGATTTTGGCATGTACGATTACTATGCTTCCAGTTATGAAGCTCAAATTGTACGATATGCCTTAGATCCTTTACAGGCAATGGATGTGAATGCGTTCATTCGTTTTGGAAAACAAGAAAAGCCACAACTGGTTCTTTTTAGTAATCCAAATAATCCAACCGGTCAATTTTTGAATAATGAACAGATTGAAAAAATCTGTAAAGCCTTTGAATGTCCTGTTGTGATCGATGAAGCGTATGCCGAGTTTGCCCCGGACACTTGCCTTTCTTTATTGGATATATGCCCTAACTTATATGTGACCAGAACACTCTCCAAGGCTTTTGGACTGGCCGGTGCTCGTATTGGCTTTTTGATCACATCCAAAGCAAATATGGAAGCCATTCGAGATAATCATGTGCCTTATTCGGTGAATTCCTTATCGATGAAGGCAGCAGAAATCGTATTAGCGCATGCCGCTGAATTTAAACCGGAGATTGAACGGATCAAAAAGGAACGAGATGTCTTTTTATCAAAATCTTATACCTCCTTTTCTTTCTCAAAGAGCGAGGCTAACTTTTTGTTGATCCAGACACCGCACATCGATAAGCTATTAGCTTTGTTTGCGCAAAAAGGATTAAGCATACGCAGTTACCAACAAAAGAACTATTGCCGTGTTACAATAGGAACAACACAAGAGAATCAATGGATCCAGGAAGTATTGGATGCCTTTGAAAAGGAGGAAACATATGCGAACCAGTAAAATAGAACGAAAGACCAAAGAAACACAAATTTCTTTATCGTTAAATGTGGATGGAAATGGTCAGGCATCCATTGAAACCGGTATTGGCTTTTTTGATCATATGTTGACTTTATTAAGCTTTCACTCCGGCATGGATCTTGATGTGCAGGCTCACGGTGACTTAGAAGTTTGTGATCATCATACTGTAGAAGACTGTGGAATTGCCCTGGGCAATGCGTTAAAACAGGCTTTAGGTGATAAAAAAGGAATTCAGCGTTACGGCTTTTTTCAACTACCGATGGATGAAACCTTGTGTAATGTGACATTGGATATCAGCGGTCGCCCGTATCTTGTTTTTCATGCTGAGTTCAAAAGAGAAAATGTCGGTAACTTCAGCACCGAGATGGTGGAAGAATTTTTAAGAGCAGTAGCTGTACAGGCGGGTATTACACTGCATGTCAATGTCTTGTATGGTTCTAATGATCATCATCAAATCGAAGCGATTTTTAAAGCCTTGGGAAGGGCTTTAAAACAGGCGGTTACGATCATTTCCGATCAGATTCCTTCATCTAAAGGTTGGATCGAAGTATGATCGGGATCATTGACTATGGCATGGGCAATTTGTTCAGTGTACACAATGCGGTTCAAAAACTGGGCTTTGATGTCTTGATCAGCAGTGATCCGGTAAAATTAGAACAATGTCAGAAACTGATCTTACCGGGTGTAGGTGCCTTTGGTGATATGATGAAGAATATCAAGGAAGCTCAATTAGATGTATTTATAGAAAACTGGGTTCGCAAAGAAAAAAAGCCCTTGTTGGGAATTTGTCTTGGTATGCAGTCATTTTTTGAAAGCAGTGAGGAAAATGGCATGCATGAAGGCTTTGGCTTTTTAAAAGGACAGATTGTCTTTATGAAAGATCAAAAAGTTCGTGTGCCGCATATTGGCTGGAATGATTTGATCAAAGAAAATGAACATCCGATCTTTTCCAAACTTTCAGTCCATCCCTATGTTTATTATGTACATTCTTATTATGCATCCAATATGGATTCTGATGATCTGATTGGCTATTGTGACTATGGAACGATGAAAATCCCGGGATTGGTCATGCATGAAAATGTGATGGGATGTCAGTTTCATCCGGAAAAAAGCGGAGAAGATGGATTAAAAATACTACAATATTATTTGGAGGAATTTGTATGATACTACTACCTGCCATTGATATCATTGACCAGGCTCCTGTGCGTTTGTATCAGGGTGATTATCATCAAAAAGAAATTGTAGGTCAAAGTGTATTGGAAATTGCCAAAGAATTTGAAGCCATGAAAGCACAGTATTTACACATGGTCGATTTAGACGGCGCTAAAAGCGGAAAGCTGGAAAATGCAAGACTGATTTGCGAAACGGCACAGGCTCTATCGATTCCGGTAGAAGTCGGCGGTGGAATTCGTTCCATGGATACGGTGGATTTTTATCTGACATCCGGTGTTTCTCGTGTGATTTTAGGAACGGCTGCCTTAGAAGATCCTGCGTTTTTAAAAGATGCTTTGAAAAAATATGGAGAAAAGATTGCGGTTGGTATCGATTGTAAAGATGGCAAAGTCTGCGGCTCCGGATGGTTGGTGCAAAGTGATGTCGATTACCTGGATTTTGCGAAAACGATGGAAGACTATGGAGTAAAAACGATTATCTTTACCGATATTTCCAAAGATGGAACCTTGGCCGGCCCCAATCTGGAAATGTTAAAAAAGTTAAAGGATGCAGTATCGATACAGATCATCGCCTCAGGAGGAATACGGGATCTATCGCATATTCAGGCTTTAAAAGATTTAGATCTTTATGGAGCGATTACTGGTAAAGCCATGTATGCTCATACACTGGATTTAAAAGAAGCCTTAAAGCTTTGTAAGGAGGGGTAGGATGCTGACAAAAAGAATTATTCCCTGTCTGGATGTAAAGAATGGCAAAGTGGTCAAGGGTATCAATTTTGTGGGGTTAAAAGAGGTGGGCGATCCTGTCGAACTGGCTCAAAAATACTATGAGCAGGGCGCTGATGAACTCGTCTTTTTAGATATTACCGCAACCCATGAAGGACGAGATACCATGGTACAGGTCGTTGAACAAGTTGCTTCTTCGATTTATATGCCATTTACTGTAGGTGGTGGCTTAAAGACCATCGAAGATATTAAACGTGTATTGCGGGCCGGTGCGGATAAGGTCAGCTTAAATTCGGCAGCCGTCAAAAATCCGGAATTAATATCACAGGGAGCACAGATTTTTGGCAATCAGTGTATTGTGCTGGCCATCGATGCCAAAGCAAGAGTTGATCAAAGCGGATGGAATGTTGTGATTCATGGCGGATGCATCGATACCGGAATGGATTTATTAGAATGGGTACAAAAAGGTGTTTCATTAGGTGCCGGTGAAATTCTTTTGACATCGATGGATACCGATGGGGTAAAACAAGGCTATGATCTAAAGATGTTGCAGGCGGTACGAAACATCACCAATGTTCCGGTGATCGCATCCGGCGGCTGTGGCAGCTTAGAGCATGTTGCCGAAGTGTTTGAAACCGATGTGGCCGATGCCGCATTGGCTGCCAGTTTATTTCACTATGATGAACTGAGTGTGCAGGATGTAAAAGTCTATCTACAAAAGAAAGGAATTCCGGTAAGACTATGATCAAAATTGATTTTGAAAAACAGAATGGCCTGGTTCCCTGCATCGTGCAGGAAGTAGGCACCAAAGATGTTTTGATGTTGGCCTATATGAATGAAGAAAGTTTAAAGAAGACGATGGTAACAGGATTGGCAACATATTGGTCACGCTCCCGTAATGAACTTTGGATCAAAGGAGAAACCAGCGGACACTATCAACATGTGAAACAAATCCTGGTGGATTGTGATGAAGATACGATCCTTTTGTTTGTCGAGCAAGAAGGAGCCGCCTGTCATACCGGAAGACATTCCTGTTTTTATAGAACGATGGAAGGAGAAGAAATCGAATGAATGAATTTGAAGCATTATATGAAACGATATTGGATCGTAAAAAAAATCCAGAAGAAGGAAGTTATACTGCTTATCTTTTTGACAAAGGATTGGAAAAGATCTTAAAAAAAGTAGGGGAAGAAAATACCGAAGTAATCATTGCGGCCTTAAGTCAGACAAATACCGATCTTGTCAATGAACTGGGTGATTTGTTTTATCATATCTTCGTTCTCATGGCACAAAAAGGTGTATCTTTACAGGAAGTGGAAGAAGAACTGGCCAGACGTTCTAAGAAAAAACATAATCTAAAAGCAGAAAGAAAGCCGATTACGAATCTATAAGGCCAAAAAGGACAGAAAGATTACCAAAAAATCCAATTGACTTGTATCTGTCCTTTTCTATGGTAAGCTATAAGTGACAAAGGAAATAACTTAGAATAAGATCTAAGTTATCATAAAAATCCATGGATGGTAAAAAGAGATCTATGGTAATTGAAAAGGGTTCAAATAAAGTCCTTCAGCAAAACAACAATGAAAAGAGGATAGGACTTGAGAGTGAGCTCTTTTCTTTTTGGCATTTTAGTCATACTATAAAGTTGACTCATCAAACAAGAAAGTCAATATGGAGTAATTATGATAGAAATACAACATCTGACAAAGGATTTTGGGAATCATAAAGGAATTTTTGATGTCGATTTTTCAATTCAAAGAGGAGAAACGACCGGCTTTATCGGTGCCAATGGAGCTGGAAAGACAACTACGATTCGTCATTTGATGGGCTTTCTTCATCCGGATAGGGGGCAAGCATTGATTGATGGAGAAAACTGTTTTCAAAATGCCGAGCACATACAAAGTAAGATTGGCTACCTGCCGGGAGAGATTCGTTTTATGAATGCGATGAGTGGGCAAAGCTTTATTGAATTTATGGCACAGATGAAGGGTGTTACCGATTTGAAACGAGCTAACGAACTCATTCATTATTTTGAACTGGATACAAAAGTCAATATCAAGAAAATGTCCAAAGGAATGAAACAAAAGCTTGGCCTGGTGTTAGCCTTTATGCAGGATGCACCGATCTTGATCTTGGATGAACCAACAAGCGGTCTTGATCCTTTGATGCAGAAGAAGTTTGTAGAGTGGATTCAAAACGAGAAAAAAAGAGGTAAAACCATATTGATGTCATCTCACCTATTTGAAGAAATAGAACACACATGTAATCATATTGTACTCATCAAAGAAGGAAAGATTCTGGTCAATACCTCTATGGAAGAAATGCAGAAAAAAAGAAATACATATTATGAGATTTGTTTTTCATCACACAAGGATGCGTTGGCCTTTCATCAGAAATATAAAAAGAGCAACCTTCAAGACCATCAAGTTGTTCTTTTATGGAATCAGGATATCCAAACTTTGTTGAAAGAATTATCTAACTATAAATTAAACAATCTTCATGTATATGATCAAAGCTTGGAAGATTTTTTTCTTTCTTATTATCAAGGAGAAGCGATATGAGTTTAACCTTATTGAAAACAGAGTTGAAGTCCAATGTAAAAATGTTGTTAATTTTTATGGCTTTGATTACTTTATATGGAACTGTTATTACGTTAATGTTTGACCCTGATATTGGGCAGGGGATGAATGAACTTGCCAAAAGTATGCCGGAACTTTTTGCTGCCTTTGGTATGAAAGATCCTGGAAGTACCATGCTAGATTTTTTGATTAATTATCTATATGGCTTTATTTTAATTTTGATTCCCTTTGTGTTTTCGATTTTATTATCCTATACGCTGGTGGCACGTTATATGGATCAGGGATCCATGGCATATTTATTAAATACAAACTATGGACGAAAAGCAATTCTTCAAACACAGATTGTTGTCTTTGTGCTGGAACATTTGATACTAATGACTTATACGACGGCATTGCTTCTTTTTTGCAGCACCATTTTAATGCAGGAGTCTTTAGATTTTTGGTGTTTCCTGTATCTGAACATAGGCTTATTTTGCCTGCATATCTTTTTAGGCTCTCTTTGTTTTTTTACAGCCTGTGTATTTAACGAAGTCCGTTATTCGATTGGTTGTGGTGCAGGTATTGGGTTTCTGTTTCTTTTGATTCAGATGTTGTCGGATGTAAATGAGGATTTTAACTTTTTGAATTATTTGACACCGCTCCGTCTGTTTTCACCAGAAAAGATTATTGAGTATGAAGGCACAGGATTTATCGGTGTTTTAATTTTATTTGTAGTTGGTTTTGGATTTTTAGTGTTAGGAAAAATTTGTTTTTCTAAAAGAAATCTTCCATTGTAGGTCGAAAAAGGACAAAAACGAAACCAAAAATTCCAGCCTTATTGAAATATGTATAAGGTGTGTTATGGTATAGACAACAAAGGAAATAACTTAGAATAAGATCTAAGTTATCATAAAAATCCATGGATGGTAAAAAGAAATCTATGGTAATTGAAAAGGGTTCAAATAAAGTCCTTCAGCAAAACAATAATGAAAAGAGGTTAGGACTTGAGAGTGAGCTCTTTTCTTTTTCAATGTTTAAAGGATATGTATGCGAAAATCATCAAGAAAATAGATAAAAGCGCTTTTATTAATTCTTTAAAAAGCCTATAATGATACTAGGCTAACCGTTGTCTGTATTCGTTATACCTAAAAAACAAATTATAATGCCAAAATGACTGAATGTTAAAACAAGTCAACAAATTTCAGTGTGTGATGTGTAACGATAAGACAGCCTGGAAGGAGATAGAATATGAAGGTGAGAAAACGAAACATTTTGTCGATTTGCTTCTCGGCATTTCTGATGCTTAGTGCATCCTTCTCAACAATTCCTGTGTATGCGCAAGGTTCGGGGACCACTGACGATGATCCCTACATAGTGGACAGTTATGAAAAAGGAACGAATCCTTTTCCGGATAGGATGTCTGAGGAAGAAATCAATGCGCATGTTTCCTCTGCGTCATCGAAGAATTTTTTAAAGACGCTTTTAGTGAAGTATGAAGTCGTTCTAAAAGATGGTTCTACAATTATGGTTGATAGTCCTGAGCCAAATTTGTTGCCAAATGATTTTTTGCATCAATATGGAAATCAAATCAAAGGATTAAACTGGTACATGTTTGCCGGAGAGGCTTCCAGTGATGGTTGGGATAAAATTACAATTCCTTTTATTGCTGCCATTCGTCATACACAATCGACTCTTTCATATGAAAGTGGCGCTTACAGTGGACAAATGTATCCTGCAACAAAACTTCAGTTGAATGGGCAAAATTTAGATCCTTCTACAATTTTTTTCGAGTTTAAAAATGGAGCTAAGGGACGGTACTATTTTAGTGGAAGTGCTGAGATGGACGGAAATCCCATCACTTATTTTCAAGCACGTACTAATTTGATTGGATCAAACTCCAGCCCTAATGGAGGATCGGCCGGTTGGACAATCACTCCAGTCTTTATGTATCCTACTGCGACAATTCATTATGTGGAAGAAAATGCATATCGGCAGTTAAATGGCTTAGATAAAGAGGCCGCTATACCTGAAAGAAGTGGTGGAGCCGATTATAGCTCAACTGCACCAGGAACAACGCTTGATCTTACCGATTTAAAGACTTCTATTCAGCTGGGAGATAAAATTGGAACGTCAAAAAGTGGCTTGAAACCCTTGTTCTCTACCACGGATAAGTCGCAAACCAATTTATTTATCGATTTAAATACGCACCAGGAAGTGAAAGGGGAAGCTCGCCCAACCTATGAAGATGTGATTAATCAGTCTGAACAACCTGTTGGATATGCTTATATTGGTGATGATATTGACTTAACTTTTGTAAATAATGTATCTATTTCGTTGGATAAATTTAGAGAGTATTATTTTGCAGATGAAAGATCAACAAATTATAAAAATAAATGAACTGATAATTCCAACGATAATAAAATGAAAACTATTTTATATTAGTTTATATAAAATTATATCTATCAAAACGGGAACTGCTTATAGTGAGTCCCCGTTTTTTTTGTAAAATCATAAGAAATAGACCGCATGCACTATGTGCAGAGTATTATTAGGGTCTTTTAGTGATACATCCAGTAGAATGATGTTTGATGATACATTAAAAGAGCCCAATAATACTCTCGATGACTGGGTATTGGCTACATCGTATTCCTGTTTTCTTTTTACTGATCAGTTTTTTATTGTATGGATGTTGCATAGTGAACTATGCCAATGAAACATTGCAGTTTTATTTTATCGGTGTCGACCTTAAAAACAACCAGGGAACCGTGTGGCAATGTGGATGGCCTTTACTTCTTTTTACAATCTTCTTTGTAGGCTGTTGGCGCTATCGCCCGCAATATAAACCGGGTGCTCCTGTTCAATTCTTTTCCTATGAATGGGCCATTACTATCACACAAAAGAATGTTTCTATGATCAATTAAGCGTTTCAAAATCTCATGGATGCCATTCATTGTCTGATGCAATTTTGTGGGATGTACTACTATCTTCAGATTTTTGTACAAAAGCCATTACCAATGCGTTGGATATTGCCGGCGGCCCTAATTTTTCTAATTATAGTCGTGGGAATATTCTGGTTTCGAATCTATAAGGCAAATCATGAAATGTAAGGAGGACTTCATACATGTTCTATTTTATCGTGGGAGGAATTCTTTTGGCTGCAGGTAGTCTTTGTTTCTTTAAAAAAGCGGATTTTTTATTTTTACGCCATCGATCGATGGAAGACTTTGAAAAAGAATATGATGTAAACAATGCTCTACAAATTACCGGACTCAGCATGCTGATATTGGGATTTTCTTTTGTATTAGCTGGTTTGTATCCATCTACACTGCCTCTTTTGGTGATGGGTGCCTTGATCGCAGTTCTTGTCCAAAAGATCGGATTGGATCGTTATGCCAGTTATCAGGGCTTTCTAAAAACATCAACTTCAACGAAGAAAGCGGCAAAACCACTGTTGAAAGGTTCAACGATTCTTACAATTGTTGTTCTGATATGCAGTGCTTTTGTGATGTTTATGGGAAGTATCGATGTAGAAATGAACGAGAAGGATATTCATCTGTCTGCCACATTGACACCCTCTAAAACGATAGAATATAAAAATATCAAATCGGTTGCGCAAAAAGAGGATTTCTCATTTGGAAATCGGTCATTTGGTGTCGGCAATTCAAAAATTTCCTCAGGAGAATTTCGAAACGATACGTTGGGAAATTATGACCTATATGCCTATACAAACAATACCAATGTGATCATTATTAATACAAAAGACGGTTATGTGGTTTTTAATCAGGAAGATACAAAAAAGACGAATGCGATGTTTGATAAACTGAAGGAAAAATTGGAAGAAAGTCAGTCTTAAATGATTTTTATTCCGATTTGGACAGAAAACCAACAGAGTTTTCCAGTTCTATTTTCTTTGAAAGTTGGCGTGTTATACTACAAGTGAACAAAGGGATGATAACTTAGAAATAGGATCTAAGTTACATAGAAAATCCATTGGTCCTTATGGTAAAGAAAAATAGTAAAACAAAGAAGACATCCTGAGAAAAAGGGTGAAGAGAAAAAAGGACAATGGAAAGGAAAAAGAACTTCAAGAGATACCAAAGAAAAAGAAAAAATAGAAGGTGATGGATCTCATTGGAGTTCTTTTCTTATGCAGAGTGAAGATAGAATGCTTTTCATACAGCGTTCTTTTTATTTTATGGTATAATTTTGCGCATGGAGGAATCTGAAATGCAAGCAGAAAGTCCAATTGGTATTTTTGATTCAGGTTTAGGCGGTATCAGTGTACTACATACAATACACCAGATGATGCCGGGTGAAGATTTGATCTATATAGGAGATTCAAAATATAATCCTTATGGGATAAAGACAAAGGAAGAGATTACCGAACGCTGCCTAAAAATTTGTGATGTGTTTATGGAATTAGGATGCAAGGCTATCGTGATTGCCTGTAATACCGCAACCAGTGCATGTGTGCCTTTGTTGCGAGAGAAGTATCCAATCGATATCATTGGTATGGAGCCGGCCTTAAAGGTTGCCTGTTCTTTAGGTGAAAAACAACGGATCGCAGTTTGGGCGACTTCATTTACCTTAAAAGAAGAAAAATTTGCCAATTTGATGCATCGCTTTGATCAAGAGCATCAGATTGATCGTATCCCTTGTCCCGATCTGGTAGAACTGGTAGAAAAAGTTCAATTAGGAGATACAAAAAAAGTAAAGGATACATTAAACTTCTATATACAAAAGGATCAGGGTGAATCTTTAGACAGTATTGTTCTAGGGTGCACACACTTCATCTTCTATAAAAAAACGTTGCGTCAATTATTGCCTGATTCGGTTCAAATCGTGGATGGCAATGAAGGAACTGCAGCACACTTAAAGGATCTGCTGGGACAAAAGCAGCTTTTATCGAATAAAAAAATGGGGAAAGTAGAAATCAAAAATACATTGGAAGAGAAAGTAGAATATTCAAAGAAACTATTTCAAAGATTGGAGGAATGTAAATGAAAAGCGCGTGGCTGCAGTACAATGAAAATGAAAAACAAAATGTTTTTTCTTTTAACGAGCAGTATATGAAGATGATATCTAAGGCAAAAACCGAACGATTGTTTATTTCCGAGGCCATTGCCTTAGCCAAGGCAAAGGGCTATCAGGATATTCAGGATGTCATTGAAAACCAGAAAGAGTTAAAGCCGGGTGACAAAGTATATGTGAATATGATGAATAAGTCTATGGCTTTAATGAATATCGGAACCGATCCATTGGAAAAGGGATTGAACATCTTAGGAGCTCATGTGGACTCACCTAGACTGGATGTAAAGCCAAATCCATTATATGAAGATGGAGGGTTAGCTTTATTAGATCTTCATTACTATGGAGGCATTAAAAAGTATCAGTGGGTAACGGTACCTTTGGCATTGATGGGCGTAGTCTGTTTAAAAGATGGAACGACCAAAGAAATTTCCATCGGAACCAAAGAAAACGATCCGGTATTCGTAGTCAGCGATCTATTGATCCATTTAAGCCAGGAGCGTATGAAAGAAAATGCATCCAATGTGATTCCGGGAGAAAACTTGAATGTGACATTTGGCAACATTCCGGTAGCGGATGAAGAGAAAGAGGCTATTAAGAAAAATTGTCTGGCGATCTTAAAAAATCAATATGGCATTGAGGAAGAAGACTTTTTCAGCGCTGAGTTGGAATTTGTGCCGGCCGATCCGGCTAGAAGCTGCGGCTTGGATTCCAGTATGGTGATCGGTTATGGACAGGATGATCGTGTTTGTGCCTATACTTCCCTCATGGCACAATTAGATTGTGAAAGCGTCAAACGAACCAGTGTGACCTTATTGGTGGATAAAGAAGAAGTGGGATCGCAGGGAGCAACCGGTATGCATTCTCAATTCTTTGAAAACTTTGTTCGTGAGATTTTATATGCGATGGGATATAAAGATGAAAGAACACTCAAACGCACCCTACAGAATTCTACGATGTTGTCAAGTGATGTGGCCGCCGCACACGATCCAAACTATCCGGAAGCCAGTTCACCAAACAATCAGGCATATTTAGGCTGTGGTGTTGCGTTGTTGAAGTATGTAGGAGCGCGAGGAAAAAGCGGCAGCAACGATGCCAATGCGGAATACATGGCGCATTTAAGAAACATCATGGATCAAAATCATGTAAAGATCCAATATGTCGAATTAGGAAAAGTGGATTTAGGCGGTGGTGGAACGATTGCCTATATCTTAGCTAATTATGGTATGCAGGTCGTAGATTTCGGTGTACCAGTATTAAATATGCATTCACCTTTTGAAGTCAGCTCCAAAGCAGACGTCTATGAAGCCTATAAAGGCTATAAAGCATTTTTACAAAACATGAACTAGAATAAAGATGGAGGGACAGTTTTATGGCAATGTGGGATACGATATATTGTGAATTATGCGAAAAGATCATCACTGATGGTAAAAGAGTTGAGAATCGTACAGGAATTGATACGATCAAGGTGCCCAGTGCACACTTTCAACTGGATGTAGGAAAAGAGTTTCCCATTTTGACCACAAAGCAGTTGTTCATTCGTCAGGCTGTCTTGGAAATGTTGTGGATCTATCAGGCACAGTCGAACGATGTTCGCTGGCTGCAGGAAAGAAATGTGCATATCTGGGATTTATGGGAGATCAACGAGAATGGGGACTGGTGTGATGAAAAGACCGGTGCCGTGTTAAAGCATTTTGATCCTTCGTTTGCCCATACCATTGGAACAGCCTACGGTTATATAGTTAAGAAAATGGGCTTGATGGATAAGTTAATATATTCTTTGAAAAACGATGTGAATGATCGTCGTCGTGTGATGTCTTTATGGCAGGATGAATACTTAGATACAGCGGTATTGCCAAGTTGTGTCTGGTCCAGTGAATGGGATATTAC
>NZ_JAXKBY010000143.1:0-8432 GCF_036552745.1 Faecalicoccus sp. | reverse complement strand
CCCGATGTTAAAACACCTTTTCTAGAGTCTATTGGACATCAGGGTGTGGTCTTTGAAAATGCATACAGCGCAACACCCAGTTGTATTCCCGCCCGTGCGGCTCTATTAACCGGACGAAGTCAGGAAGGACATGGACGTGTCGGCTATCAGGATAATGTCGATTGGGATTATACGCACTATATGGCTGAAGAGTTTTCCAATGCCAATTATCAGACCCAGTGCATTGGAAAGATGCATGTTCATCCCCCACGCCTATCCTGTGGTTTTCAAAGCTTAAAGCTTCATGATGGTTATTTGGCATGTTACAGAGATAATAACGCACCCTACTGGATGCATCAAAGCGTTCATGATGATTATCTTTTCGATCTGCAAAACCAGACAAATCGCTTCAGCGATGTCACATCCAGTGGACCGGAGTGTAATTCCTGGGTTACTCATCCATGGATCTATGAAGAAAGACTCCATCCGACAAACTGGGTTGCCGATCAAAGCATCCGCTTTATCCAGACAAGAGATCGAACCAAGCCTTTCTTTTTGATGTCTTCGTTTGTACGTCCTCATCAACCCTTAGATCCACCACAGTCCTATTTTGACATGTATAAAGATAAAGATCTAAGAAAACCGGCACAAGGTGATTGGGATGACAAAGAACGTACCAAAACGCATAAGTTTCAATATGACTCAATCTATGGAACCGATGATCCTAACCTGCAGCATGATGCGATGGCCGGCTACTACGCCTCTATCACCCATGTTGATCATCAAATCGGAAGAATCCTATTGGCTTTACAGGAAGATGGCATCTTAGAAGATACGATCGTATGCTTTGTCAGTGATCATGGTGAAATGCTATTTGATCATGGATTATGGAGAAAAGTCTTCCCTTATCAGGGAAGTGTTCATATTCCGTTTTTGATGCGTGTGGGAAAAAATATCACATCCATTCCATCCAATACATTTAAAGAAGTCGTTGAATTACGGGATGTCATGCCTACTTTACTTGATTTTTGTGGAATTTCCATTCCAAATACTGTGGATGGAATCTCTTTAAAACCATTATTAGAACAAAAGACTAATTTCATACGGGATTATCTCCATGGTGAACATAGTTTTCATTCCAATTTATCCAACCACTATATTGTCACTAAACAATATAAATATATATGGTATTCCCAAACCGGAATAGAACAATTCTTTGATTTAGAAAACGATCCATGGGAACGTCATAATTTAATACAAAATAAAAAGTATCAAGAAACAATAAATGTATTAAGAAATCATTTAATCTTTGAATTAAAAAATCGACCAGAAGGTTATAGTGATGGAACTAAACTTTATATAAAAAAGGAACCAAGAACCATGATTCCCTATAAAAACTAGTCAAGAGGCAAAAATTTGTCCGCAGGCCCCTCTCTAAAAAATTACAAAAACAATAATATATCCATCTGACCTTATAAGGAAATGGAGTGCATTATGATACAATGCACTCCTTATTTAAATTAATCGATACGTTTTTCAGTCTCGGGATCAAAGAAGTGAACCTTGCTTAAATCCATAGTTAAGGATAATATACTATTCATCTTTGGTTCTAAACGACTGGCGACTTTGGCTACCATAGGTTGACCGTGAAAAGAACCATGTAAAATATATTCATGACCTAATAATTCTGCTACATCAATTTTAAAATCAAAGCTAGCACTTGGATACGTTTCTTTGACAATGCCTTCACCATATAAATCTTCAGGTCTTATACCTAAGATAACTTCTTTTCCCTGATAGGTTTTTAAAGATTCTAAATACATTTCAGGAATTTGAATATGTGTATCTTGAATATTGAAAGTTCCATCTTTGTAAGTACCTTTTATAAAGTTGGTAGCCGGTGATCCTAAGAAGCCTGCCACAAACATATTGGCTGGATTGTTGTAGATTTCTTTTGGCGTTCCTATTTGTTGGATATAGCCGCCCTTCATCACTACAATGCGATCGGCCATTGTCATCGCTTCAGTTTGATCATGAGTTACATAAATGGTTGTCGCTCCAATTCTTTCATGAAGTTGAATGATTTCACTACGCATCTGTACACGCAATTTGGCATCCAAATTCGATAATGGCTCATCCATTAAAAAGACTTTGGCATTACGTACAATAGCTCTTCCTAAAGCTACACGTTGTCTTTGTCCACCAGATAAGGCCTTAGGCTTACGATCTAAATATTGTTCAATTTCTAAGATTTGAGCGGCATTTCTTACGCGCTTATCAATTTCTTCTTTTGGACATTTTTTCAGTTTTAAACCAAAAGCCATATTATCATAAACACTCATATGTGGATATAAGGCATACGATTGAAAAACCATCGCAATATCACGATCTTTTGGTTCTACATCATTCATCACTTTACCATCAATTTTTAATTCTCCACGAGTAATATCTTCTAAACCCGCAATCATGCGCAAGGTTGTCGATTTACCACAACCAGATGGTCCTACAAATACAATAAATTCTTTGTCTTGGATTTCTAAATTAAAATCAAAGACCGCTTGTACATTATTATCATATACTTTATCTATATGTTTTAAGCTAACTGTTGCCATTTGAATCATTCTCCTTTTCTATCTTCCATATAATCTTGTCATATCAGCAATTTGACTTGACAATGTTTCATTTAACTCACCTTGTTTTAGTCGCCATGTCCAATTATTACCGGTTGTACTTGGTATATTTATTCTTCCATTACTGTTATATCCTAAATAATCTTGAATAGGTATTATTGCCAAGTTAGATACACTGGCAAGTACAGCTCG
The DNA here is from genome assembly GCF_036552745.1 of Faecalicoccus sp. Lineage (NCBI taxonomy): Bacteria > Bacillati > Bacillota > Erysipelotrichia > Erysipelotrichales > Erysipelotrichaceae > Faecalicoccus > Faecalicoccus sp. Next base: position 5,631 of record NZ_JAXKBY010000143.1, on the reverse strand, counting down.
AATCATTTGCCAATGTATTTCTTGATCTGAATTAATATTTAAATATTGATTGGCAAATTCTCGATCCTCACTTGCACAAGAAGTATACCAGCCAACAATAGTATCGTTATCATGCGTTCCGGTATAGGCTACACTATTATGTATATACATATGTGGTAAATATCCAGAACCTGTATCTCTTGAATCAAAGGCAAACTGAAGAATTTTCATACCTGGAAAACCACATTGTTTCACTAATTCAATTACTTCATCCGTAAGAAAACCTAAATCTTCCGCAATGATTTTGGCATTAGGAACTTGATTTTTCACAATTTCAAAAAATGGATACCCTGGTCCTTTTTCCCATACGCCATGTCTTGCGTTTTTTGAACCAAAAGGGATGGAATAATAACTTTCAAAGCCTCGAAAATGATCAATTCTTAATACATCGACAAAACGTAACTGATGTTTAATTCTTTGAATCCACCAGGCATACTGATCTTTTTCCATGACATCCCATCGAAATAAAGGATTGCCCCAAAGTTGTCCATCGGCTGAAAACCCATCAGGAGGACAGCCGGCAACATCTATAGGTTGTCGCATAGAATCCAACTGAAAAAGTTCTGGCTTTGACCATACATCGACACTATCTAAAGCTACATAAATCGGTATATCGCCCATGATTTGAATGCCTTTCGAATTGGCATAATCTTTTAATTTAAAATATTGTTGAAAGAAAAAATATTGACAAACTTTCCAAAATTCAATTTCATCCTTTAATTCTTCTTTTAGATAGGAAATGGCTCCTTCTTCTTTTAAACGATAAGAAATAGGCCATTCCAGAAACGGTTTTCCATTAAAATATTGTTTAATGGACATAAATAAAGAATAGTCTATTAACCAATTCGATTCTTTTTGACAAAAATCAATATAATCTTTAGTTGGTTGATTTAAAAATCTTTTTACCGCTATCTTTAATACCTTAAATCGAAGATCATATAATGTATTATATTCTATATGTGAAGTAGAAGTACCCCATTCTAGAGTTTGTACTTCTTCTTTTTTTAATAAGTCTTCCTGTATCAATTCATCTAAATCAATAAAATATGGATTTCCCGCATAGATGGAAAATGATTGATACGGTGAATCGCCATAGCCAGTACTTCCAATCGGCAAAATTTGCCAATATGTTTGATTCGAATCTGATAAAAAATCTATAAAGTCATACGCTGATTGTCCTAAAGTTCCTATACCATAATTTGAAGGCAAGGAAAAGATAGGACAGAGTATACCAGCACTTCGTTTCATGACATACCTTCTTCCTAAATCGATGAGACTGTTGCTCCTTTAATGACTTGAAAAGGAATGATTTCATGGATACCATCTCTTTGATAATTTAAGCGTACCAGTAAATCGTCAACAGCTTTATTTGCCATAGTTTCTATATCCTGATGAATGGTTGTTAGTCTTGGAATGGCATATTGTCCTAGTTCAATACCATCAAAACCAATTAAAGAAATTTGTTTAGGAACCTCATAATTATGATCGACTAAACAACGTAATGCACCTAACGCAATAGTATCCCCCAGCGCAAAGAGTGCCGTAATGTCGTTATGTCTTTGTAATAACATAGAGGTAGCGGTATAGCCTCCATCTAAAGAAAATCGACTTGGCTCATAATAACTTTGTTCAAAGTCTACACCAATCTCATTTAAAGCACGCATGGCACCTTGTAAACGAGCCTTCCCTACTGGTGTATTTTGATTTCCTCCGACAATTGCTATATGTTTATGACCCTTTAAAATCAAGTGATGTACCGCACTATAAGCGGCGGCTTCATTATCTGTAGTAAAAGATGAAATAAGAGAATCTTGACTATAAGGACTATTTGTCAAAAGTACGCTTGGTATTCTATAGGAAGACAAGACTTCGGAATAATTCTTTAAATCGCCACCTAAAAAGATAAGTCCTTTCGATTTTTTTTCTTTGATTAAAAGAAATGCTTCTTGAACTTCATCGGCATTTTCATCCATATAATGAACAGAAATTTCTTGTGAAGCTTCTTCTAATCTTCTTTGTAGTACTTCTAAAAGCTCAGCGAAAAATACATTGGCTTGCCCTTTGACTAGAATACTGATAATGTCACTTGTTTTAATTTTCATATTTTTGGCATTTGTATTGGGTTGATAATGTTCTTTTTCAATGATTTCTTTAATTTTTTTTCTTGTTTCATCCGAGACATCAGGATGATTATTGATTACACGGGAGACCGTTCCTATGCTGTAGCCACTAATTCGAGCTATATCCTTTATTGTCTTCATGCTTGTCGCCTCCCATTTTGAGTTCTATTTTATCCTTTTACAGCGCCTGCCGCAACACCTTTAATAATATGTTTTTGACAACTTAAATAGAAAATAATGACTGGAATAACCGCAAGGATTAAGGCCGCCATAATGGCACCCATATCCACACGTCCATAGCTGCCCTTCATGTATTGAATTGCAATTGAAAGTGTCTTGTATTTATTAATATCTAAGACTAGATATGGTAATAAAAAGTCATTCCAAATCCACATTGTCTCAAGGATTCCTACCGAAATATACGTAGGTTTCATAATAGGCAATACCACTCTAAAGAAAGTTTGTAGAGGTGTACATCCATCAATCATAGCTGCTTCTTCAATTTCCTTAGGAATGGATTTGACAAATCCACAAAACATAAATACCGCAAGACCTGCACCAAATCCTAAATAAATAATGACAATACCCCATGGTGTAGTAAGTCCTAAGATATTGGCAATTTTACTTAAAGTAAACATCACCATTTGAAAAGGAACAACCATAGAAAAGATACAAAGAATATAAATGGCTTTTGTCACTTTATTCTTAATTCTTGTGATAAACCAGGCACACATACTTGTACAAATTAATATCACCGCCACACTAACGACTGTAATGAAAACTGTAATGAATACAGCTTGTAAAAGATCATATCCATTGATTGCTTCTTTATAATTTTCTAATCCCGCAAAAGTTTCACCATTTGGAAGTGAAAATGGGTCGGAATTGATCCAAACTTTACTTTTAAAGGAGTTAAAAAGAACAATCGCAATCGGTGCAATCCAGAAAATGGACAATATGCTTAAGATTCCACTTCCAAAGATTCTAGAAATTTTGGATTTCATATTATTGTTCAACCTCCTTATTACGCGTAATTCTAAGTTGTACTAAACCAATTAAGACAACTAAGATAAAGAATAATACCGCTTTAGCCTGACCAACACCTTCAAAGCCAGAACGACCATAGAAGGTATTAAAGATATTTAAAGCCATCATTTCGGACATCTTGGCAGGCTCACCAGCCGTTAAAGCCAGGTTTTGATCAAAGAGTTTAAATCCATTGGTAATGGATAAGAATGTACAAATCGTAATGGATGGCATCATCATTGGAATGGTGATTTTGAATAATTTTTGAATACGATTGGCACCATCAATTTCAGCGGCCTCCATCATATCTTCTGGAATGGATTGAAGTCCGGCAATATATATAATCATCATATATCCAATCTGTTGCCAACAAACTAAGATAATTAATCCCCAGAAACCTAATGTACTATCTAGGTTAATAGCCATACTGTATTGACTTAATATACCAGAAAAGATCAACTGCCAAATATAACCTAGAACAATTCCTCCAATTAAGTTAGGCATAAAGAATATCGTTCTAAAGATATTGGTTCCCTTTAATTTCTTTGTCAGCGCAAGAGCTAAGGCAAAGGCAATAATATTAATAATCAATAAAGATACAAGGGCAAATGCGGCAGTATACCAGAAGGAATGTTTAAAAATCGCATCACCCAGCGCCAAGACATAATTTTTAAGACCAATAAACTTCGCATCGGTTACCGTAGTAAAATCACAAAAGGATAAATAGATTCCCATGATAAATGGAAGTATAAATCCAATAAAGAACGCAATCATTGTTGGCAAAACAAATATTGGCCAAAACTTTTTTAAATTTTTTTCCATAACGCTCTCCTTATCTATTTGATAAAAAAATAAGAGTGATGATGTCTAGACTTTAAATCATCACCACTCTACAATACAATTTAGTCTTTTGTGGCAGCCTTTTCTGAAGCCCATCCATCAACAAATGCTTTTACAACTTTATTCCAGTTATCATCATTTTGATTCGCCGCATAGGTTGTTAAAGCACTACCTACACCATTTTTCCATTCTTCACTAGGCATAGTTGTAAAGTTCCAAGTGACTGGTTTTTTACCTTCTTCCTGGTATTTAGCCGCAATATTTACTAGTGGATTTGAACTCTTTAAGTTTTCTTTAAATGGAATATTGAATCCCATACCGGCTTTTCCACTAGGCATTGCCTTATCGCCACCACAAAGAGCTTTTACAGCTTTTTTATTTGTAACACACCAATTCATGAAATCTAAAGTGGCTTGTACATCTTTTTTATCCGCTTTCGAATTAACACACCAATAGTTTTCTGTACCTGTACATAAACCTTGATTTTCTTCCCCTTCAACACCAATATAAATTGGAATCATATCTAGATTTTCATCACCAATTTCCGCAACATCGTTATAAGCCCAAGTACCATTTTGATAGAATACAGCTTTTTCTGTCACAAAATCAGCTGTCGCATCATCGGCTGTTTTTGTAGAAAGTTGTGTAGGATCACTTGTTGAATTATTAATATATAGATCCCAGATATTTCTATAATTATTTAAATAAGTTCCTTTAATAGCTTCTGTATCAGTAATACCATCGGCTTGATATTCATAATAAATTGGTAAGTTCGCTAAGTGTGTTTTAAAACGCCAGTCACTGGAAGAATCCATACCAGCACTTGTAAAGGCACTAAATCCTAATTCATCTTTACGAGCTGTAATATCTTCACTAATTTTCTTTAGACTTTCAAAGTTTTTGATATCGTCTACAGAATAACCTGCTTCTTTTAATAATTTTTTATTAACGATAATACCATACGTTTCTGTTACATAGCCAATACCAGCCATTTTGTCGCCATCCATTAAAGCATAATCTTGACTAGTAAGTTGACCAGCGATATCACTATCTTTTAAGTCATAACAATAATTTTTCCAGCTAGCAAGTCCTACTGGACCATTGACTTGGAATAAAGTCGGTGCATCACTCTTTGCCATTTCTGATTTTAAAGTAGCCTCATATTGACCACTGGCAGCTGTAAGCACTTTTACAGGAACACCTGATTCCTCCGTGTACATTTCTGCCAATTCTTGCCATTGCTTATCGGCTTCTGGTTTGAAGTTTAGATAATATACACTTCCATTTTCCTTGGATGCCCCTTTAGAGCCAGAGCATCCCGCAAGCATTGTGATGGACAATGCTGCTGCCAATCCTCGTGTTACAAAACGATTCATTATACTTCCTCCTAGTACGAATGTACATTACGTAAACGTTTCCGTAAACGTTTCCAATTACAATTACATCATAGGTCATACCAACCTATAAGTCCAATGTCATTAAGTTAAGCAAAACATGATCTTATGAGTCTTGTCTAAAATAGGCGAGGCTCTTTTATTTGTGAAAAAAAATCTAAAAAAGCTTGACAAAGAAAAAGTCGGAATCTTTAAACATAATCCGAAGGAAT
>NZ_JAXKBY010000142.1:0-13192 GCF_036552745.1 Faecalicoccus sp. | reverse complement strand
CATTACAAGCTCTTAAAAAATATCCGAGCGCTACTTCTGTCATGGATGCCGGTTCTGTAAAACCATGGACCTCTACACTGGCCCCGCTTGTTGACTACTTTGTGTGCAGCGAAGATTTAAGTCGCACCTATACCGGTCAGGAAATTGATATTCAAGATATGAATAAATTATCTGCGATTTTTTCAAAACTGGCAGAGCTCAACAAAAAACATATCGTCATTACAATTGGTGGTCGTGGTGTACTTTATCAGGAGAATCAAAAAATCTATCATGTTCCTGCCTTTAAAACTAAAACCGTCGATTCTACCGGAGCCGGTGATATTTTTCATGGTGCTTTTGTCTATTTTCTAGGCCACAACTATCCTCTTGAAACCGTCATCAAATTAGCATCTTTAACCGCGTCGATCTCTACAGAAACAATGGGCGGTATGATTTCGATACCATCCTTAAAAGAAGTGATGCAACGAGCAAAAGAAATGAAGTCCATATTTTAAACTGTTTTTCCAAAGCACGAATATATTCATCATAGATTTTGTTTTCGAATGGTAAAAGTGGCAATTCTAACAGTGCAATGTTTTCTAAATTTAGAACATTTTCTATCCCTTCAATATCACAAAAATAGTATCGGATACATTTTCATATTCATCAATCAATACGTTTGCTTGTCGTTCAAAAGCATCTGCATAAAATATCTTTCCACTAGACACCAGGCGTTCTAAATCATCCTCTATCCAATTTTGTTCATTTACAATTTTTTTATAATTAGCTTCCTTCAAACATTTAGCTTTTTTTTAGTTTTCATATTATAAAAACACTAGTTGTAAACATCTTTCACCCTTTGAAAAAGTATATAAACTGCTATAATTTGATTAATGTAAGACTATATTAACAATCAGGAGAGGCCATGAATTCAATTGAACAAACCATCCATGACTTGATGGAACAAAATGAAAAACTAAAACGTGAGAATCAGCTATTAAAAAGTGAACTTAAAAAGCGCGGGATCATCCTTTCACTTCCTGAACAAAAGTTAGATAAACAAGATAAAATTCACATATTTATGAATTACTTTAACGGTCGAAAAGATGTGTTCGAAAAAATATACTATAATCAAAAAACTCAAAAATTAGGATGGTCTATTGCATGTAATATAGAATTTAAACCGGGCTGTCGTAAAGGTAAAATCAAAAATCCCTGTACCAATTGTCCTGTAGCACAATATACTCATTTAGATGAAGACATCATAGAAGATCATTTTTTGGGCAGAAATAAAGGTATTGGAATCTTCCCTTTACTACAAGATGATACTTGTAATTTTTTAGTGTTTGATTTTGATGATGATTCATGGTTTGAAGATATGTACAGTGTGTATAAAGCAGCAATTCAGTTTGATTTATATCCTGTTATGGAAAGGTCAGCTTCCGGCAATGGTGGTCATCTCTGGTTCTTTTTTGCAGAACCTCTAAAAGCTTCTCTTGCCAGAAGATTCGGCGAATGGATTCTTCAGGAAACAATGAAAACGAATACACACCTTAAATATTCATCTTTTGACAGAATGTTTCCTAATCAAGATTATCTTCCTGAAGGAGGCTTTGGAAACCAGATCGCACTACCCTTACGATACGCTGCTTATAAAAAAGGAAATTCCACATTCATCAACGATCTTAAACAGCCCCTACAAAATCCCATTGAACACCTGTCTTCCCGAAAGAAATCAACAAGAGAAGAAATAGAAACATTGATTACAAACTATAAAGAACCTGACTATTTTTTTGATCAGGAACAGCTGCGTTTTAATTTGGACAGCACCAGTGAATACTCAAAAAATATAATCGGATTTGAATCATCCATAATTGCCATAGAAAAGAAAAACTTAAACTCCTTAACATACAATGCCCTAAAACGCGTGGCAAGTATGTATAACCCCAGATATTATGAACTCCAAAGACTCCATAAACCTATTTATTATGCAACCACACCCAGAGTATTATCATTCTATGAAGAAGACGATCAACACCTATATTTACCTCGAGGACTTAAAGATAGAATACAAGAAGTTTTACCAGATACAAAGATCGATTTAAAAGATAAACGCTGCTCTGGCATGTCTATTGACGTAGAATTTCTCGGCGAGCTACGAAAAGAGCAAGAAAATGCAATCAGCAAACTCATAAATCATGAAACAGGTGTTTTAAAAGCAGTCCCTGGCTTTGGAAAAACTGTAATTGGTATTTATTTAATCAGTTATTTTAAAGTAAACACTTTGATTATCGTTCCCTCTAAACAAATCCAAGATCAATGGTTAGAACGATTCCAACAGTTTTTAAAATTTCCTAATGCAGAAAAGAAAAAAGATCGATTCATCTGTACATACAACGGAACACAGAAACGATTAAATCATAATATAGACATTGCCACTGCAGCTTCTTTGGCCAATGCAGAAAATCTAACAGAATTACTAAGTGGATATGGCATGGTAATCATTGATGAATGCCATCATGCCGCAAGCAATACTTTTACACACATTTTAAGGCATGTCTTATCTAAGAGAATATATGGATTATCCGCAACCCCAAAACGAAAAGACGGACTTGAAAAAATAATCTATATGTTCTGCGGGAAGCTTCGTTATGGTAGTGTTATTAATCAAGGCAAACAACATCATGAATTTATGCAGCTTTTGATTCCAAGAATGACGAATTCAATCGTACTCAAAGAAAATACATCATATACCGAAATTTGCAAAGAATTGATTCATGATACAGCGCGTAACTATTTAATTCTTAAAGATATACTTTCTGAATATAAGCAGCAAGGAAAAATAATTGTGTTATCCGAAAGAAAAGAACACCTGTATATACTAAAAGAAATGCTAGAAAAAGCTGCGGAGAATGTATTTTTACTTACTGGAAACACTAAAAAAGCAGATAGGAACAATACCTTTCAAAAGATAAACTCGTTTTCGTCCAATCAACCATTTATATTATTGGCAACCAGTAAACTTTTAGGCGAAGGTTTTGATCTACCATCATTAAAAACTTTGTTTTTATTATTACCTATATCAGACGAAAATAGAATCACACAATATACGGGTCGAATTCATCGACCAGATAAAGGAAAAAGCATAGTCAAAGTCTATGATTATGTAGATACACAAATTGCTATGATGCAGTCTATGTTTTATAAACGCTTAAAACAATACCAAAGAGAAGGTTATCATGTACAAGAACGAGATTCCAACCCTTTAGTCAATCAAATACTTTTTGAAAATAATGCGTTTGAAAATATTCTTAAGGCCGACATACAAAACGCAAAAAAGGAAATTGTCATATTCTCTACTCACATTAAATTAACAAAGATCAAAAATTTATATGATGAATTAAAGAATAAATTTACTCAAGGCATTTATATTTTGTTCATATTATCTGACAACACAAAAGAAAACAAAGAAGAACTACATTATTTAAAAGGATTAGGTGCTCAATATCGATTTATGAAACATTACAAGCATTTCATTATTATTGATAGATCTATCGTATGGCATCTTAACTATGACTGGTTTGGCTATACAAAACCAGAACAATATGCAATTCGAATGAACAATGCTCATCTCATACAAGAGATTTTAACAGGTTATATAAACGAAGATAAAACAGATGAGCTCAAACTATTTTAAACAATGCATAAAAACATCCATTCTCAATATCCAACAATCCTGTATAATAAAGGTTGCGTGAATTTTGGGAGGTTATTATGATACTAGAACAAATTGATAAGGATTTATTGGCGATGGCAAAAGAATCCGATTCCGTTTTAAAAGATATTTATGAAAATATCGATGATATTTGTTTATACAATTCCAATCGAATCTTATCCGCTTTTATTGAGAATCAAGTTTCTTATTCCGATTTTGCGGATATCAACGGCTATGGGAATTATGATGAAGGTCGTGACAAGATCGAGAGAATTTTTGCTTCGGTATTAGGTTGCGAAGATGCCCTGGTGCGTCCACAAATCATGAGCGGAACCAACGCACTGTATTTAACATTATCTGCTCTTTTAAAACATGGAGATACCATGATTTCTATTTCCGGTGATCCCTACGATTCGTTGCAGGAGATGATCGGATTATATGGAAATTCCTCACAGTCTTTAAAAGCATATGGTGTAAAGTATGAACAAATTGATCTGGTAAATGATGATTTTGATGATGCAACCATTCTGGAACGTTTAAAAGAAAACAATGTACGATTGGTGGAGATACAGCGATCAAGAGGATACTCACATCGACTTTCTTTAAGCATCGCCAAGATCGAAAGAATCATCAAAAAGATTCGAGAAGTTAATAAAGATGTCATCATTATGGTTGATAATTGCTATGGCGAACTGGTGGAAAAAAGAGAACCCGGACATGTCGGTGCCGATGTTGTCGTAGGCTCATTGATGAAAAATCTTGGCGGAGGCATTGCCACGACGGGAGGTTATATCGCAGGCAAAAAAGAATGGATCCATGAAGTCGCCGAAAGATTGACAGCTCCTGGCATCGGTAAGAGTTTAGGTGCTAATTTTAATTTGAACAGTTCTTTCTTAAAAGGGATCTTCATGGCACCCAATGCAGTAAAAAGCGCATTGAAAACTGCCGTTTTTGCAGCTTATATGTTAGAAAAATTAGGCTATAAAAATGTGTCTCCGGCTTATGATGAAAAACGAACGGATATCATACAAACCTTAGAACTTGGCTCTGAAGAAAATCTGGTCAACTTTACCCAAGGTATTCAATCCACCAGTCCTATTGATTCCTTTGTACGTGTTCTTCCGGCTCCAATGCCCGGCTATCCATTTGATGAAGTCATGGCAGCCGGAAGCTTTACACAGGGCAGTACAATAGAACTGAGCGCCGATGCACCCATGGTAGAACCTTATACATCCTATATACAAGGTGGACTGACCTTTGAATACGGAAAACTATCTATTTTATTAGCACTAACCAATATGAAAAACAAACAGTAGTCTTTCTAAAAGCAGACTTCCTGATAAACATAATAGAATAACTTCTTAAGTAAAGAGGTCCTGCTGGACCTCTTTATTCTTTATTTTTCTTTGTTTAAAAATTATTTTTCTATTAATATTTTTGCTTATTAGATAAATTTTTTTGTTTTATCCGAAATACAAAAGAAATATTGTCCTTTTTCGAAAATCCGACATAATAAAAGCGTAAGGAGGATAAAACATATGTTTGCAAGACACCTGGAAGTCAATGAATTTTTAGATATAGTGATGGTAACTCCTAAAAAGATCTGGAAACAAGTCATTTGTTTAGATAACGGTATTGCCGGTATCGTTTATGGATTTTTAGATCAGGGAACTTTCTACTATTTGGATCGGTTTTATCCATCCAAACAAAAAGAAGAAGACATCCAAAATATGGATTTTTATGAACTGCACAAAGAACTTTATACAAAATTAAATCTAAAAGTTCATTTAATAGCACAACAATTTCATTTAAACTAAGGAGATTTTATGTTTGCGGATTATCATGTACATACTGCTTTTAGCGATGATTCCATCTACCCTATGGAAAAAGTCATTCAAGATGCCATAACCATGAAAATGGATGAAATTTGTTTTACAGAACATGTAGATTATGGCATTAAAGTAGATTGGGACAGTGGTCAAAAGATCATCTATCGCGGCAATGAGCCTTTGGCCAATGCCAATTATCCTGAATATATGAAAACCATTCAAGCTATGAAAGAGAAGTATGGTCATCAAATCACGATCAAAACCGGTTTAGAATTTGGGATGCAGACACATACAATTTCTCGATTTCAGAAATTGTTTGATCGCTATGACTTTGATTTTATCATTCTTTCCATTCATCAGGTACATGACAAAGAATTCTGGAATCAGGAATTTCAAAAAGGTAAAACACAAAAAGAATACAACGAAGAATACTATAAAGAAATGTTGGAAGTTATTCGACAATACAAAAATTATAGTGTTTTAGGACATATGGATCTGATCAATCGCTACGATGCGCAGGGGATTTATCCTTTTGAGAAAATAAAGCCATTGATTCAAGCCATTTTAGAACAAGTTATTGCGGATGGAAAAGGTATTGAAATCAACACTTCTTCCAAACGATATGGCTTAAAAGATTCCACACCTTCCCATAAAATCTTAGAGCTATATAAAGATTTAGGAGGTACGATCCTTACGATTGGCTCGGATTCTCATAAACCGGAACATCTGGGAGCTTATATACAAGATGCAAAAAAGATGTTACAGGAAATGGGATTTAAGCAGTATTGTACATTTGATCATATGAAGCCTGTGTTTCATGATCTGGACCGGTGATTCCGGTCTTTTTTATTTGCACGCATAGAAAAAGGACCCCGTAAAGGATCCTTTGCTTATTTTTACTTTATAGCTTTATCCACCGCCGTCATTGCGTTCAGACTGCGCGGATAACCAATATAAGGTACACACTGAGCGATGACCTTACGAAGAAAATCGGCATCATTGCCTACATTCATATTCCCCTTGGCATGGGCAATCAACTGTGATTCACAGCCACCTTGCGCCATCAAAAAACAAAAGGTGATCATTTCTCTTTGTGCTAGATCTAAACCGGTTCGTGTATAGTAATCTCCGAAACAATTATCCGCCAACCAATAATTGATCACACCGTTTTTCCAAGCTTCTCGCATGCTTTCACCAAAAATATCCATTTGCGCCTGCACACCTTTTTCCAGTCGATCGTCCATGGTTGTTGTCGCCTGTCCGTATGAGGATAAAGGAATTTCCTTTTCCAAATAGACTTCATTGGTGGTCTTTAAAAAATCCCACATGCGTCCCATTCCCATATAATCCTGAGCCTGGTACACCATCTCTTTGATCCAAACCGGATCCATGCCATCATCTAATGCTTTTTCCAACATCAAGCGATAAGCATCCTTACCCTGACATCCGATCAGCGATGCCAATATTGCCAAATAACGTGTTTTCACATCCAGCTTAACGCTCTCCTTTTGCACGACCTCTTCAAACGCAAATTGCTCATAGCGTTCCATAAACTGCGAATCGGTTTGTTTATAATCCATATCCTGTCCTCCTTTACATCTTTTGGTCCCCTATCGACCAGACATGCTTATCATTCGATGTTTCTGCGGTATTCTGCGCCATAACGCCAACAAGCTTATGAGGAATATAAGGCTCTTCTAAATAAGCAATTTCTTCTGCACTCAGCTTTAAATCACAGGCATCAATAGCACCTTGTATATGCTTAGGTTTGGTCATTCCTACAATTGGTGTTGTCACTTTAGTCAATAGCCAGGCCAGAGAAACAGCGGTCATTGAAGTGTGATGTTCATTGGCCAGAATCGCAACACGATCTATGATTTTTTGATCATAAGCAGCCATTTCATCGTATTTTAAATGAGCATAGCTATCTTCCTGTAACCGCCTGGAAGTCTGTCCGGCATACTTAGAAAGTCGTCCACCGGCCAAAGCACTGTAAGGTGTCGATGCGATATTTTCCTGGTTGCAATAGGGAATCATTTCTCTTTCTTCTTCCCTAAAAATCAAATTATAGTGACCTTGCACGGATATAAATTTCGCAAAACCTTCTTTTTCAGCTAGTGCATTCGCCTTAGCCAGCTGCCATGCGAAACAATTGGAAATACCGATATATCGTGTCTTTCCCTGCTGTACCATGTGATTTAAACCATCCATAATTTCATACAGCGGAGTACGATAATCCCACATATGATAAATGTACAGATCAACATGATCCATTCCCAGATTTTGTAAGCTTTGATTTAACATATTTTCAATATGTTGCTGTCCGGAGATCCCTTTTTCGATCTCTTCATCACTACGCGGAAGAAACTTTGTCGCAATAACAATATCATCTCGATGTGCCATATCTCGAATAGCTTTTCCCACATATTGCTCACTCGTACCACTTTGATAGGCAATCGCTGTATCAAAAAAATTAATACCTGCCTTTAGTCCCTGTTCAATAATATTTCGTGTTTGAGCTTCATCCAGCGTCCATGTATGTTGTCCACGTCTTGGATCTCCAAAACCCATACATCCCATACAGATACGCGAAACATTTAAATCTGAATTTCCCAGTTTTATAGTTTCCATATTCATCCTCCTAGTATCGTATCAAGATTTTGCCTTTAGCCTGGGGATCATCCTGTATGATTTCTTTAACAGCCGGTACTTCAATTATGCCATCCAGTGGATTTTTTATACTTTCCACTTCATTGACGATCGTTGCGTTCACTTTCGATTTCTCAAAACATAGATCGGTATCGATCATCTCACAGTCAATCAGTTTCAATCCCTCGCAATAACAAAGCGGCTGTGTTCCGATGATCTTACAGTTTTCTAAGACCAATCCCTTGGAATACCATGCCAGATATTCTCCTTTGATCACACTGTTTCTGACCCAGACATCTTCTGAATGCCAGAACGCATCCTTGGTATCAAATACACAGTTTTCAAAATAGACATTCTTCATATATTGAAAAGAATACTTCCCTTTCAATTCCACATTCACAAATCGCAGATTTTGTGCTCGCATCATAAAATATTCACTAACTGCTTTAGTATCCTTCATCACGATATTTTTTGTCATCCAGCCAAATTCCGGCGATTGAATATCACAGTTTTCGATGATCACATCATCACATTCTCTCAGCGCCTTGATTCCATGCATTTGGCTATCTTTGATTACAATATGATCGGAATACCACAACGCCGCTCGACACTTCTCTGTCATTTGTGCATTGTAAATCAATAAACTATGATCATGCCAGAAAGGATAACGAAGATTCAAAAAAGTATCTTCCACTTTGATATTTTCACATTCCTTAAAGGCACTTTCACCATCAGCAGGTCCATCAAATTGACAATGCTTTACTGTCAAATTCTTCTTTCCATATAAGGCTCGTTCTTCATCAAATCTTTGATTTTCTATAACCGTCATTTTATCCCTCTTTTTCTTTGACCTGATGGATCATATAATCGACAACATCCACTTTGTGCTGCGCCTTATGCAACTTATCCATCAGCTTCTTTCTTTGTTGATGTAAAAGGCGAAGCTGATCTGTATCCTTGCAGCACACATATTCTTCAATCTTATCTTTTGTCATATCACAATCCTGAAGGCATTGTCGAAGCCTTGTCTCTTCCTTTTCCATATGATCCATCCTTTCGTATTTTCACTATAAATCCATTCTTTAAAAATCACAAATAGTCATTAATTATCACTTACAATCGTTTTAAAGAATGATAAAATAAATAGGGTGATACAATGATTGAAACAAGACTTTTACAATATTTTCTGGCTGTGGCACGGGAACAAAACATCACAAAAGCAGCTAAAACGCTATATATTACACAATCTACCTTATCAAAACAGATGATGGATCTGGAAAATCAACTGGGTAAGAAATTATTTGTTCGGGGAAAAAGAAAGATTACTTTGACGGAAGAAGGATTTTTCCTTAAAAATCGAGCACAGGAAATCATAGAGCTATTGGAAAATACAGAGACTGCTTTACAGGCCGAAGAAGAAACATTAAGTGGTGAAATTTGCATCGGATGTGGGGAAACCGTTGCGATGGATGCGATCGTCTCTTTGATCAAAGCGTTTCACGATCAATATCCGGATGTGCGCTTTCGTACATACAGTGAAAATGCCGATGGCGTTTTAGAAAAGATTGATAAAGGATTGGTGGATATGGGATTATTGCTGGGACCGATTCGTAGAGAACAATACGACTATATCAATATCCATAAAAAAGATGTCTATGGTTTATTAGTTCCAAAAGACTGCCTACTTGCTCAACAAGATGTTATACAGATCGATCAGCTGAAGGAACTTCCTTTGATCATGTCTGATCAGATCTATCAGGGCCATCAAAATGTTGACTGGTTTAATTCCGCTTCATTACACATCGTTGCCACTTATAATCTGATTTACAACGCTACTTTTATGGTAGAACAAGGTCTAGGATATGCATTGAGTATAGATAAACTCGTAAATACGACTGGAAGAAATCTTGTCTTTAAAAGGATTGAACCTGAAATTTCAGTAGATTTATACATTGTTACAAAGAAATACAGAACATTTTCTCCTGCCACAAAAGTTTTCCTTCAGAGAATCAAAGATTATGCAAATCGACTTTGATAGTTCTCATCCAAAATTTTTTAACATTCGTTGAAAAAACTTTTATTTGTATGCGAACAATAATTGATGGATATAAATATTTCTACCCAGTTGTAAAGTTGCCCAATAAACAAAAAAGCCCTTTATGTAAAGGACTTTATAGACTATGGTGCAGAAGAAGGGAACCTCTCCATCCCCTAAAATGAGTCCATTTTTTATAGAAAGTGGGGGATTCTTTATGAAAATTGCGGTTATTTTCCATAAAATGGTACCTAGTTTTTGAGTTACTGTCACCAAAACTGTCACCAATTTTTTGGCACAAACAACCTCCATAAAGAGGAGTTTTCATCTGATTCATGCGAATGTATTATACCACAAAAAAATATATAAAAGGTAGGATTAGAAAATGTATCATTCTATTGAAATCGCGCTGCTTAAACTATTTTAAGTTGATATAATAATAAGGAGGAAATATTGATATGTTTGATTTTTTACATCGTTTACTTCAACAAAACGTTGAACAACAAGAACAGCAAACAAATGAATTAGAGTCTTTGAACAGGCTAACGGAGAACTATTCAAATGAAGCAATGCATCAAGCTGAGAATGCTGCAAACTTTGCTGAAGATAGTTTAAATAATTTCTTTGATAATAATATGTTCGGTACTGGATTCGGAGATAACGGAATGTTCTAGTTGGATTCTACCCGATATTTTAACAAACAGTTTAAAAGGAAGGTGTAATGCCTTCCTTTTTATGCTTATAGAATGTTGAAATATGAAAAAAGTAAAATGCCTTTATTCTAGATTCTATCATGAATATTTACTTTAGATAGGATATACCACTTCTTCATCTTCGGTGAGCATTTGTCCAGAAATGTCGTAGTATTTATCGTTAATATCGTAAGTGATTCCATTAGTTGTATGCTCAGAAGAAGGCATATTTTCTTCCATAGCACTAATAAATCCATATATTTGTTTGTACGTTATTTCTGGCGAATCAATTCGAATACAATATACATCAATATTCATGTCAGCAGTATAATTATGTGCTTCTAATGAAGTACTAGATTCTCCTTCACCAATGTATGCTTCAAAATATTTATTTGCCAATTCATCTATCTCTTCATAAGCAGAAAATTCCTCTTCATATGAGCATCCAGTAAAAACAAATAAACACACAATAAATAGGGTTAAATTAATTACCTTTCTCATAAACAGCACCTCGAAAAAAATATATAACTATGATATATTTTATTGTATAAAAGTACATTTGTATACTGAATTTAGGGGATTGGTTATGAAAAAGTTAAAGATATTTGGAATTATTATTCTTATGGTTGTTATTTTATTTGGAGTATTCAAAATAAGTACAATTATAAAAGATAATTCATTCTATAATGATTTAGAAACATTTGCCAAAGAAAGATTTGAAGAAAATTTAGGTATTGAACCAAAATTATCAATCGAACAAGAAGAAGAGAAAGATGAAAATCCACTTTATATTATCTGTATAGATGATGTCATAGAACCTGAAAAATATCCAGAACTAGCTAGTTTTGTTGAAGATGTAAATGTAAAATACAGTAACAATAACAGAAGAGTTGAAGTTGGATACAAAAGAAATAATGAATATCCTTCCATGTATGAAATCCCAACATTAGAAATTGAAAATACAGAAGATGGACATACTCTTCTTAACTTACATTGGTTAGCATCTGGAAGTATGGTGCTCTGGGCGGACGAAAGTTATACACATTCGTATGACCAAAATAATTGTTATGCAGTCATCATTGGGCAAGAAGACAGAGGAGATGGAACCAACATTACTGATATATTACTAGTTGATGAACTATACTCAGCTAAGTTTTATACAGAAGAGAACTTAATGGATATTTCTGAAGATGAATCTTCCTATGTAATCGAATTTGAAAGAAAATTAAAAGTAGGAGAGTCATATCGAGATGCCTATTTTGAACCTATTACAATTAATGAATATGGAAACATCGGATATGGAGATTTCACAATTATTCCTAAAAAATTATTTGACGATACAGCTAATGATACTTTTTCTACAGCTTATCAACGTGCTGTCGATAAAATGATAGAGGAAGCAAAAAATCAAAATGAACAAGATAAAAGTTCAGAAGATACAAGTACCAACAACTCTACGCCTTACATTGAATATGTTTATGTATCCGGTTCTGGAAGTGGGTCAAAATATCATGAATGGTCAGGATGTTCAGACATGAAAAACCCTGTAAAGATGACTAAAGAAGAAGCCAAAAATTTAGGATATACACCTTGTAAAAAATGCTATAACTAACCAGTGACACGCGAATTTAACAAATTGTTTTAGGGAAAGAGAGGAGAATTTTTATTATGGAACAATGAAATACAATCTAAATCCAAATGAAAAAATCGTTTTTAAAGCTAGTAATGTAAGGCATGGTTTTTGGGGTATGTATGGTCATATTTTAGTTGTGACAAATCAAGCTGTAATATTAGAGGAGTATGGTTTATTTAACAATTTCAAAGATATTATACGTTATCCATTATCTGAGATTAACCAAGCAATCATTGGAAAAGCGCAAAATGGAGAAAAGCAATTGGAATTATATTTTAATGATAGAACTGAAGATTTTGCATTACAATCTGGAGATGAACTTGAATTAAATACATTGGCAATGGCAATCAACGACCAACTATCAGAAAATGCGGATTTATATGATTATAACTTTTATCAAACCTTATCTGATTCTAGTAAAAAAATTGACGAAGAAGTTAAAAAATCTGCATATGAATCCAATGACAATGATACAAACGTAGATGTCCAATCAGGGCTTAAATTCGCAGGGGATATTGCAAACGCTATACCCACAGTTTGGTGATTTAGCCATAATTCAGCATTAAAAAGAAACCTCAAATAAAGCATCTGTTGCAATCTGCCGGATAAAAAAGTAATGAATAGAGTACTTCAACTTCTTTAAGACATAGACAAGTATTT
>NZ_JAXKBY010000141.1:0-3436 GCF_036552745.1 Faecalicoccus sp. | reverse complement strand
GTCTTTTACAAGCAAATTCGGCAAACCGAAACTAAACTTCAACTCCGGACATAACCGGAAAAAGGGCAAATAGATATTACAGCCGATACCGAATTCCAACCCATAATCAAAGCCTTTCAGGTATAAAGGATTTCCTCTTTTGCGACCTAAATCCATGGCACCATAAACTCCTGCCGTCAAATAAGGGCGGCAATTGTTTAATCGGAAAGAAGAATACTTCACACTCAACGGCAGCGTCAGGTAACTCGATCGAACAGATGTACGAAACTCTTCACCGGTTTCCTGCTCACGAAACACGAAACGCTTGTCACCAAAGTTAATGGTTGGAATAAAACGCAAATTAAAATAAGGATTGAGGAACATATCACCAATCACACCGACACTGAATCCCGGAGAATAAGTTGGTATTTCCGCAAACCAAGTCTCACCGTTTGTAGAAACGCCGGTATGCGTTAATAACATATCCTGCGCATGAATCCCCACATGAAAACCTAAGTGAAATAACTTATTATCCACATACGGCTGATTCTTCACCTTCTCCCGTTGTCCCCAAACGACTGCTGAAAAACAGCAGAGCACACTTACTATAACTATAAAACGTCTCAACTTTCTTGTTTTTTTATATAACGAAGATACATTGTTTTTATTGCAAACAAAGGGAAAATATAAAAAAATATAGCCTTAGCTATTTTTTTAATCCGAATAATATCCTACATTTGCACGACTAATAGTTAACATTTAAACGTTTAAGAATATGGCTTACGTAATTAGCGATGATTGTATTGCATGCGGAACTTGTATCGACGAATGTCCGGTAGGAGCAATTTCTGAAGGTGATAAGTACAGTATCAACCCTGATATGTGTACAGAATGTGGAACATGTGCAGAAGCATGTCCTACAGAAGCAATTCACCCGGGTGCTTAATTCCGCAAAACAAATAAGCATATATGACAATCATACATGCTTAAAAGAAAATAGGATGTCTAAATACTTAGGCATCCTATTTTTTTCATCTTCCTGCAAGGTGAATAAAAGCTTATTCTGCATCGAATTTGATATCCAGCTTAATGTCTGAATCCGTCTCAACAGGAGCTTCCTTTTTCTTCGGAGCATTTTCTTCCGAACGCGTTACTTCTCCCTTATGAGATTTAACATAGCCGATCACATCCACTAAACCATCCACAAACTTATCAAAGTCTTCGCGGTAAAGAAAAATTTTATGCTTCTCAAAGGTTACATTCGAACTCTCCTTTGACTGGATCTTTTTACTTTCAGTAATCGCCAAAAACAAATCCTCCTTCAAATTTTTCTTTACATCCAGGTAATAAATGCGTTTACCGGCCTTTATGGCTTTCGAATACAGAATTTCTTTATCGCCACCCTCAACAATGTTTTTCTTCTTTCCTTCTTCCATGGCATAACTTTTAAATTATTTCGTCTTCATTCATTATTAACTAAGCTCTGCAAGCCATTTCCTTCACAACATAATAAACAGAGTCTTATCAGTTGTGTTTGACAAGCTCAACTTATTAGGGTGTAAATATGCGCATTTTTTTCTAATCTTCAATCATTTTAACCTAAAAAATAATGGCCAAAAATCAAATTTATAGAAAGAATATCTTTTAAATTCACTATTCCAAAAAGAATCATTACCTTTGCAAACTGAAAATATTAAACACAAAGTAGTTCCTTCAAACGATGATTAACAGAATTTTAATCCGTATTAAAGTCTTACAGATAGTTTATTCATACTATCAAAACGGACATGGTGATTTAAAAGTTGCAGAAAACGAGCTCATGTTCAGTCTTCAAAAATCGTACGACCTATATCATTACTTACTTCTTCTGATGATTGAAGTAACCAATTTACACAGAAGAAATCTTGATATCCGCAAACACAAATTCATGCCGACACCGGAAGACTTAACACCCAATACGCGTTTGATCGATAATCGTTTTATCAAACAATTGGCAGACAATGAGGCATTGAATCAATATGTTACTGCAGAAGGTATTTCATGGGCCAATGATGAAGACTTCATCAAACAAGTATTAGAACTGATTCTTGCTTCCGACATTTACGCAGAGTATTTGGAAAACCAAGAAGACAATTACGAAACGGATCGTGAATTCTGGCGTCAGATCTTTAAGAAAATAATTTGCAGCAGCGAATATATCGAAGAATACCTGGAGGATAAAAGTATCTACTGGAATGATGATATCGCTATCGTCGAAACATTCGTCCTCAAAACAATCAAGAAATTCAAGGAAACAGAAGGTAGCAAACAGGAATTATTACCGATGTTTAAAGACAAGGAAGACAAAGTATTTGCCACTAAACTGTTCCACCAAACTATTTTAAAGGGAAAAGAATACCGCGAGCGAATCAGCAAACACATGAAGAACTGGGAATCCGAACGAATTGCCAACATTGATATGCTGATTATGCAAGTTGCATTAGCCGAAATCATGACTTTCCCCACAATCCCGACTAATGTATCATTGAATGAATACATTGACATGGCTAAATATTACAGTACACCGAAAAGTGGAACTTTCATCAACGGAATTTTGGATTCCATTGTCAATGAACTAAAAAATGAGAAGCTAATATTGAAAGATTAAATTTTATCATTACATTTGTGTCCGTCAAATACACAATTGATAATGTATAACTAATATAAATATGATGAACTTAAGTATTCTACTTCAAGCGGCAGCCGGACAATCTCAATGGTCTGGTATTATCATGATGGTTGTCATTGTAGCAATCTTTTATTTCTTCATGATACGCCCTCAGCAAAAAAGACAAAAAGAAATCCAGAAAGCTCGTGAAGCATTGAAAACAGGCGATAAGGTAATCACTGCAGGTGGTATTTATGGAAAGATCAAAGAGATTGGTGACGTATATATGGTCATCGAAATCGCTAACGGCGTAAATATCCAGATTGACAAGACATCTGTTTTTGCTTCATCAGAAGATGCAAAACAAAAGTAATTAAAAGATTTTCTATATATGTCATGGCTTACTAATTGTGTCCGGACATATCATACTGTTTTGGCAGACATTAAAGCTTTTTTGCATCGCCAACGATGGAAAGAAGCTTTAATTTTTTCTTGTTTCGTCCTGTTATCTTTTGGATTCTGGCTGTTGCAAAGTCTGCAACAAGAATACGAAACAGTCATGTCTATACCACTCAGATACAATAACGTTCCGGAAGATATTATTTTCACAAACAAAGTTCCGCAGGAAATATCCATTCGGATAAAAGATAAAGGAAGTGCGCTGCTTAACTATATGATTGGTCAGAAATTCAGATCAATCACTATTGATATGACCGGAGCTTCCAAAGAAACCGGAAAGTTTGTTGTTGACAAGAAAAAGATTGAAGCCGAAATCCAAAAGCAAGTATTGGCCACGACGACGCTTTACAG
>NZ_JAXKBY010000140.1:0-6537 GCF_036552745.1 Faecalicoccus sp. | reverse complement strand
TTGTTGATATCCATTTCTCTGAAATACAGATCCGTCAGCAGATCGGCCCCGGATAAAGAGCCGCCCGGATGCCCGCTTTGTGCCGCATACACCATCTTGATGATGTTCTGTCTTACATGCCGGGCATGTTTTTCTATATCTGTCATATGATTTCTTATAGCCTCCTTCTACAAAATTAAGTATAAGAAAAAGAAGGTTTGTTTACAAGTGATTTTCACCAAACCTTCTTACATTCTTTTCAACATTTAGGAAAAATTTGTAAGGGGATTCAACTTTTATTTCCCCATTTCTCTTTCCGCTTTTTCCGGATTTACTGTACCTGACTTTTCAAATAAGCAAAGATAAACTCATCTAAATCACCATCTAAAACAGCTTGTACCTGACTGGTTTCATAGCCGGTACGAACATCTTTGACCAAAGAATAAGGGTGCATGACATAACTGCGAATCTGAGATCCCCATTCATTGGCACTTTGTTCTCCTTTGATTTCTTTAAGTTTCTTTTCTTTTTCTTCAATTTCCAACTGATAAAGACGAGATTTCAATATACGTAAAGCTTCTTCCCGGTTTTCATGTTGACTGCGCCCATTTTGACAAGTTGCTACAATACCGGTAGGCTTGTGTACCATGCGAACAGCACTGTCGGTTTTATTGATATGCTGCCCTCCGGCTCCGGATGCTCGTTTTGTTTCTACGATTAGATCTTCCGGTTTAATTTCGATTTCAATCTCATCATTAAACTGTGGCATGACTTCTAAAGAGGCAAAGCTGGTATGTCTTCTGGCACCGGAATCAAAAGGAGAGATACGAACTAAGCGATGTACGCCTTTTTCTCCTTTTAAATAACCATAGGCCTTATCCCCTTCTACCAGAAAAGTCACGCTTTTGATGCCGGCTTCTTCTCCGGCCAGATAATCAAGCACTGTGACTTTCCAGCCTTTCTTTTCGGCATAGCGAGTATACATGCGATACAACATGCTGGCCCAGTCACACGATTCTGTTCCTCCGGCACCTGGATGCAGTTCAAGAATCGCATTGTTTTGATCGTATTCATGTGAAAGTAAGACTTGAATTTCAAAGGCTTCAAAGCTTTCACTGGCTTGCACATACTCATCAGAAGCCATCTCTAATAATTCTTCATCCAGATCATTTTTTAAGGCCTCCGCCGTTTCATCCAATGATTCCAACTGATCCAACAAGCTTTCATAGTGATCTACGATATCTTTTAAGGAATTTCGCATGCGAATCACGGATTGCGCTTTCTTTTGATCCGACCAGAAGCTTTCTTCTAAAGTCTGTTTGTCATAGTCTTCAATCTGTTTCTTTTTCTGAGCTAAGTCAAAGTGACTCACCCAGAGAACGTAATTTCTCCAGGTGAGTGCTCACTCCTTGTTTTAATTCATATAGTTCCATTATGCTTTGGTCTCCCTGCGAATGCGCACCTTGCACAAGAAGAAAGTAATTTCACGATCGATGCGACGATTCATCTCTTCAAACATGTCAAATCCTTCTTGTACATATTGTTGTAGTGGGTTGTTTTGCGCATAACTTCTTAAATAAATACCACTTCTTAATTTATCCATACGGTCGATATGGGCAATCCAGTTTCTATCAATGTTACGTAAAACCACGGTTCTTTCAAATGGAAGGAACTGTTTTTTAACAGGCTGGATTTCTTTTTCATATTCACCCCAGATCTTATTTTTCGCATAATCTTCGATTTCTTTATACGATTTACCTTCAATTTCATCCGGCTTGATCTGTTTTTCTTCCTGCATGCCCATGATATCAAACGATTTAGACAGGCTGACAGGATCTACTGTCTGTTTTTTGGTATCAACAATGTTTGCCTGCAACGTTTCTTCGATTGCCTTATCAAAGATTGTATGTACCATTTCATGGACTTCATCGCTTTCTAAGATACGATTACGCTGCGCATAGATGATCTCACGCTGACGACGTAATACATCATCATAATCCAGCAACTGTTTACGCATATCAAAGTTAAAGCCTTCCACACGTTTTTGTGCCATGGTAATTGAACGAGTTACCGCTTTGGACTGTACTTGTTCATCGCCCAGTTTCTCAAACATCTTCTGCAGCTTATCCCCGCCAAAACGCACCATCAAGTTATCTTCCAAAGATACGTAGAAACGAGAGAATCCCGGATCCCCCTGACGTCCGCTTCGCCCACGCAGCTGGTTATCGATACGACGTGATTCATGACGTTCCGAACCCAAAACGGCCAAACCACCTAATTCACGTGTTTCTTTTGTCAGTTTGATATCGGTACCACGACCGGCCATGTTGGTGGCAATTGTTACCGATTTTGGTCTTCCGGCCTTGGCAATGATTTCTGCTTCACGCGCATGGTTTTTGGCATTTAAAACTTCATGCGGAATGCCTTCCTTTTTCAGCATGTTGCTGATCAGTTCGCTGGTTTCTACCGCAATCGTACCCACTAAAACCGGCTGTCCCTTGGTATATAGACGTTTTACTTCTTCTACTAATGCCTTATATTTGCGATCTTTATGGGCATAGATTTCATCCGGCTGGTCTTCACGGATAACCGGACGGTTTGTTGGAATTACGACAACCTTCATGTTGTAGGTTGATAAGAATTCTTCCTCTTCAGTTTTTGCGGTACCGGTCATACCGGCCAGTTTTTCATACAAACGGAAGAAGTTCTGATATGTGATCGTAGCCAGAGTTGAAGTTTCTTCCTTGATCGGAACCCCTTCTTTGGCTTCGATGGCCTGATGTAAACCATCACTGTAGGCACGTCCCGGCATCAAACGACCGGTAAACTGGTCAACGATCACGATTTCCTGATCATCACTGACCACGTATTCGACTTCATTCGTAAAAATATAGTTTGCCTTTAGGGCCTGATTGATGTGATGTACCAGCTGTGTATGTTCAATATCGTATAAGTTTTTGATATGGAAATACTTTTCCGCTTTATGCACACCATCCTCGCTCAACATGACCTGACGTGTTTTTTCATCGATGTCATAGTCACCGGAAATCAAATGTTTTTCATGTGTAAAACGATCGGTTTCATATTCCGGAGCCACTAAAGTCTTGGCAAATTTATCCGCCTGAATATACAAGTTGGCTGTTTCTTTCTTTCCCCCGGAAATAATCAATGGTGTACGACTCTCATCGATCAATACGGAATCAACCTCATCGATAATGGCCATGTGCAAGCCACGCATAACACGATCTTCTACACGCGTCACCATATTATCACGCAAATAGTCAAAACCTAATTCCGAGTTGGTCGTATAAGTAATATCACAAGCATACGCCTCTCTTTTTTCTTTGGCCTTTAATTCTCGTTTATTGACACCAACGCTTAAACCTAAAAAACGATAGATTTCACCCATCCAGGCTGCATCACGTCCGGCCAAGTATTCGTTAACAGTAATGACATGGACACCTTGTCCTGTCAATGCGTTTAGATAGACAGCCATCGTAGCGGTCAAGGTTTTACCTTCACCGGTTTTCATTTCGGCAATATCACCTTTGTGCATGGCCACAGCCCCCATGACCTGCACACGATACGGTTTTTCATTGATGACACGATAGGCAGCTTCCCTAGCTGTTGCGAAAGCTTCCGGTAATAAATCATCTACTGTTTCACCTTCGGCCAATCGTTTCTTGTATTCTTCTGTTTTCTCCTTTAACTGATCATCGCTTAATGCCGCCATTTCATTTTCATGCGACAACACTTGATCAGCAATCTTTTCCAGCGTACTGATTTCACGCTTCTCTTCCGAGAAAAGATTTGATAATAATCCCATAAAGTAGCCCTCCTGCTTACTGTTTATACAAATTTACACGCTATATCATTGTAGCATATTTTTCAAATGAAGACTAGAATTCCCACAGGAACTTACAAACTCTTTATATTTGATATAAAAACAATAAACTTTTAATGTTTATCATTAAATTTTTATTGATTTTAGTAAAATTAAATGATATAAAATAAGTAGACAACAAGGAGGATTCATCATGAAAGAAGATGCTGAACAAGTTTTAACGCGAAAGATGCGACGGATTCTGTTAATTTCACTACTATTTACCGGAGGTTGTTCTGTTTCATGTTTAGTAGAAATTGTCCAAGATACTTTACAAGGTGTTTGGAGTTATATAGGATGGGCACAATATCTCTATACTATGGTATTCTGCAGTGTAATCATTCTATTTTTCTTTACGATCTTATTGCTTTACTGGACACACAGATCGTTTGCCGATATCTTTTCCAAAGGTACGCATTTGATCGGAGTCGTTTTGATCACTGCCGCTTTTGTGATACCGAGAATTCCGGATTATCGTCCGGGCATGATTACGATTTGCCATTTTGGAAATTTTGTACTGGCCGATGGACTATTTCTATTAATAGTCATCGTTTTCATCCTGTTAGCTTCGATTCTGGAAGTCGGCTTTAGTCTTCAAAATGAAGTCGATGCGACTATATAGGTGCATCCATGGCTATCATATTGCGATTAGATCGAGTCATGGCCGATCGAAAAATGTCTTTAAACGAGCTTTCTGAAAAGGTGGGCATTTCCAATGTGAATTTATCGAATTTAAAGACCGGTAAAGTCAAGGCCATTCGCTTTTCTACCTTGGATGCGATCTGCAAAGTGCTGGAATGTCAGCCCGGCGATATATTAGAATACCAAGACGACAAACAGACAGCCTAAGCTGCCTGCTTTATTTTAGGATCCACTGTGCCGCAAATATCGCAAAAATACCTAACAAGATACTAAGAAGCACATAGATTATGGCCATGGTATATTGCCCTGTCTGCATCAATTGTTGGGTTTCTAAAGAGAAAGTTGAAAAAGTCGTAAATCCACCACAAACTCCCGTTTTAAAAAATAAAACAAGACGAGGATCCATCTGTGTATTTTTTGTAGCTAAGGAAACGATTAAACCAATCAGAAAACATCCAATGACATTAATACCTAGAGTGTGAATGGGAAAGCCATTTGTTTCTACAGGAATCTTCCCGATCAGATATCGAAGGATGGAGCCGATGCATCCTCCTAAACCTACGGCTAGACAATCTATCATAATTCTTCCTTTCCTTGTGTAATTTTTTGAATGCTGGCACGATTTGCCCTTCTTAACATTTCATCGAATGGCATTTGCTGTGATAAACTATCCAGACAACTGGCTGCATGGGTATCGCCGGCTCCGGTTGCGTTTTTGGTGACAACGGCTTCTTCCACTTCGTGATACAACTTTTTTCCATCATAGGCATAAGAGCCACGAGAAGCATCTGTTACGATGACAGGCTTTTGTGTCTTTTCAAATAAAGAAACCATCCCTTCTTGAAAAGAACATTGACACCACGCTTCACATTCTTCTTTGTTCATGTGTAATACCGGTTTTAGATCCAACATCTGTTTTAATACGCCTGGAATCGCAGAGATTCTCGGACCCGGCGCAAAAAAGATTTTACTACTTGTTTTTGCACAATAATCGATCAAACATTGATTCTGTTTTTCTTCCAAATCAATTCCGGATATATAGATCCAATCTGCATGCGGTAAATCAACAAGCATCTGCGGTGTATAAAAATATTCAGCGCCATGACTGGAAAGAAAAGTTCTTTGTCCATTGGGTTCAATCAAACAAATACAAACGCCATTTTCCTGTAAAACCGTAGGCATGATCGTCTCTATCTCTTCGGATAACAGCTTTTCTTTGACAAATTGGGCATACATACCGTTACCTATCGGACAAACTAAAATAGAATCCGGACAGGCTTTACTGACATGATAGCCACAACCGCCCAGTGCCATTTGTCTGGATATAACTTTGACATCCTGTGCTGATGTCGGTAAATGATCCACATACAAATATAAATCAGCTGTACAGGAAGCTAAAACTAGCTTAGTCATACAATTTTTCTTTCAAACGGATCACTGGAAATGCCCTGCTTTAGAATTTCTTTGGCCCATTCTTTGGCACCTACCAGGCTATGATCTTTGTAGTTTCCACATTCTTTTTCCTGTGTTCCCGGCACTTGTTCCCATGTCGTATGCAAAATATCTTCCAATGCTTCTTTTAAGGCGATGGCAACATCCTTTGTCTCATGTTCATTCCAGCATAGTAAATGAAAACCTGTACGACAACCAAACGGTGAACAATCGATATAGCCCTCGATTCTTGGGCGAAGATAGAGAGCTAATAAGTGTTCTAATGTATGCATGGCACCGGTAGGAATTTCTTGTCGATTTGGCTGCGTTAAACGCACATCATAGTTAGAGATCCTGTCTCCCTTAGGACCTTGTTCTACGCTGATCAAGCGCACATAAGGTGCTAAGACTTTCGTATGATCTAACGTAAAACTCTCAATTACAACTTCTGACATATTTCTTTCTGGTATATTGTAATTGACTCATCTAACTGGTCATCTACAATATACTTCTCCTTTCTTTCAACCTTTTATAACCGTGGTTGAAGACGGTTTTGGTAATTTGTAAAATTGAATATGTGAATGTGGATTTGTATTTTTTTC
>NZ_JAXKBY010000139.1:0-4550 GCF_036552745.1 Faecalicoccus sp. | reverse complement strand
TTATAAGTATATATATAGATAATTATACTTCACACTCTGTCTATTCTATCCGACAGGTTAAAAATCGCATATCTGAACAATAAAATACAAAATACAAGGTATATGCTTATTCTAGTGTATGCCTTTTTTGATTGGAGAAATTTATATGAATGATAAAGAATTTATTGAGAAATTAAAACAAAAACGAACTGCCTGTGATTATTCACAAGCAAGACTGGCAAGAGAACTTTATATAAATAGACAAAATCTAAATGAAATTGAAAGCGGTAAAGTAAAAGCCAGTCGAGAAATGCAACGTCTGCTGTTACATTATCTTGATTACTGTCAATGTGAACAACCATTTACATTAATGATTGATTATCTACGTATTCGCTTTCCTACTACAGACGCATTGGAAATTATAAAACATGTTCTTGCAATGAAAAAGGAATACTTCATCTATGAAGGTTATGGATTATATGGCTATGAAGAACAGTATTTCTTTGGAGAAATCATTGTTATAGCGTCTAAAGAGCCTTCTATGGGCGTTTTATTGGAGCTTAGGGGTATGGGGTGTCGACATTTAGAAAACGTCTTACAGGCAAGAAAAATCGGCTGGTATGACTTTTTTAATCTTTGTACTGCTTATAATGGTATTATTAAACGTTTTGATTTGGCTGTAAATGATATGGGTGGCTTATTAGATGTAGCTGTCTTAAGAGAAAGATATTACGAACATATAGTGTGGAAACGTTCAAAAAATTTTGAAGCTGTAGACAGTGGGAGTTTAAGAGGAAATGACAAAGATACAGCTAGAATGTTTTATATTGGTTCACAGAATAGTAACCTTTATTTCTGTCTATACGAGAAAGAAAAAGAACAAAAGAAGAAAGGAATACAAACCGATATTAAAAACCGTTTTGAAATACGGCTAAAAAATTAAAAAGCAAAAGAAATGGTTGAAAGATTTCTTTTAACAGGAAGTCTTAGAGAAGTTGTTACAACTCTTATCAATACACAGATTTATTTCACAGACTATATTTTATGGGATATATTCTTAGAAAATATACAAACCGCTCTCCCACTAATTACAGTTCCTGTTGCTGTTAATATGGATAAAACACTTCGTTGGATAAAAAGACAGGTCATACCCTCTCTATTGATGATGAGCTTGCTCGGACATGATTTGATCCGATAAACAGGCTCTTTTTTTGTGCATCTTTTTGCACTTCACCTCTACTTTTTCTCACTTTTTGCTTGACTTTTTCAAGCCGGCGTGTGGCGCTTTCGCGCCAATGGTAAGTAGGTATTCTTTTTCGTGAGTACCCATCTGATAACCCTAAATTTTAAATAGACACGAATAATGTCATATCTGTTGCTAAATTAGAGTTGAACAAAGGATGGTGTACATTATGAATTACAAAAGAAACAATAAAAGATTTTCTGTCTCCGGACGTGGTGATTATATGTCCACTTCTGATTTTATCATCAGATATTATACAAACCCTGAGGCTTGCAGAAAGTTCTTCTTTGATATGAAATGGCCTACCGGATACTATTGTGAAAAATGCGGCTGTACACATTACTATTTTATGAAGTCCAAACAATGTTACCGCTGTGCACACTGCAAACATGATGAAAGACTCCTGTCCAATACGATCTTTCAGGAAAATAAGCTGCCTTTAAATGTTCTTCTGTATGGTTTGTTCCTGATCTTCACCGCAAAAAAGGGAATCTCCAGTTTACAGCTTTCCGAAGAATTGAAAGTGAACTATAAAACGGCCTGTCTGTTACAAACAAAAGCTCGAATCCTTATGAGAAACTCGAATTCCAAAAGATCATTGGATTCGAGTTTTTATGAATCGGATGTTGCCTATACCGGGGCTCCCTCCCACAATGGGAAACGTGGACGGGGGACCGATAAACAGCCATTTTTAGTTGTGCTCTCTACGGAACAGGAGAACCAGTACCCTCTTTTTGTGAAACTGAAGGAAATGACAGTTGATTCCGGAGAGAATATTGAAAAATATTTTGATCAGTATGTTGTCATGCCCCAGGACAGGAAACTGAATACGGATGGTAAATCAACATACAATATCTTAAAAACAAAAATGCAGGTCGAGAATGAAAAGATCGACTATGAGCAAGAGGAACATTGACTGTATTTTCTGAACAAGATCGTCTCGAACTTCAATCACCAGTTACTGCATGTATTCCATGGAATAGGCAAAAGAATGCTTCCCTTATATTATGCAGAATATGAATGGCGATTTAACCATAGAAAGAGTAGAAACATTCTGGAGAAGATAAGGACTTATATTAGTCAATCCAGCATAGCGACTCGAAGGATGATTCGAACCTCTATGGATCTGTATGCCGATACAAGAGGTTTACAAACTATTTAGGGATATCAGATGGGTACTCACGTTAGCAAAAACTGATACACCGGTAAATAAAGATGGTATATATTACCAAAATATTCCTATGCTGGAAAACCAGAATACTTTACCGAATTCATGGCACAGTGAACCTTGGTTTATGGTGGCACCGGTTATCGATGGCACCAAAGAGGGATTAAATGGGCGTTTTGCGGAAAAAGTAAAGACCATGGATATCACAGTGCATTTACCGGCAGGCTTTCATTTGTCCAAACGAGAATATGCAGATACTAAAAATTGGAAGGAACTCGATCCTTCCACGATTACCCGTCATATTGAAAATCAATATCCGGATCAAGATTTAAAAGAAGGTTATCCAAATCGTGAAGGCAATTATGGCTTTAAGTTTTTACTAGGTATTGACATAGATAATCTGGAAGATGAAGAAGTCCCTTTGGATACAATCTTGCCCATGACATTTGATACAGTCATTACGTATCAAGACCAAGAAAAGCCGGTTCACTTAAGTACGACTCTCAATTTTAGATTGAATAAAATCACTTTTAAACCAGGTGGTAATTATCAAATATGGGAAGATAATATCCATTCTAAAAATCAATTATTCACGTATAATTTAAGTGATGTCGGTACAATCAGTAATCGTAACACTTTTAATGAAGGTGCCTACGTGCTTGATCAAAATCAACTCGTGGATCGTGCCGGAGTTGATCATGGTCAAGAGGGTATGATGAATCAATTTCGTATATTGGAGACCAATAATGGAGGTAGTCCTGACGATATAACCGGAGGCATGGTTGCTGCTGTTAAAGAGTTGACGCATCAGCTCTTTTATGGAAATCATGAGAATGGTGATAAACAACAAAATAATGTACCTCTTTACTATAATTATTTTGGTTTGGATTCAATTGGATTGAAAAACGAATCAAGGTATACAAAAGAACAAAATGAAGAACGTACAAAAAAGGCAAAAGAAGCCTTAAGTCAAAATACACTCATTGGTGTGGATTTTAATGGTAATGAACATGTGATTGCTAAAGATGTACCTTTTGGTACTTTACAGGCGATTCATGATACAAAACAAATGTATCAAAAAGTCATTATGCGTTTTGATAAACCGTTTAAATTAGAGAATATGTATGTTCATGGTTGGGCCTCCGGGCTTCCAACACAGGAAGAAATCAATCGTATTTCCCATGGAGGGCAATCTTATCTTTATTATCCAAGAATCAGTTCTACATGGCAACTGATAAAGGCAGATCAGGATCCAGTGGAACAAGATTATAAGGAAAATCATGCAGGATTCCATTATAATCCGTACACCTCATTGTCTAAAATTGATCCTCTGATGGATATGACGGCTCCTTTGGATAGTTCTTTAACGTACAAAGAAGGAGAAAGTGACAGCTTCGAATATAATCCTTATATTACGTTTTCATCTACGGAAGTTGGTCAATGGGGGGCGTTATGGAGATCAACCTTTAGAAAATGTAAAAGTGATTACTTTATTGCCGGATGGAATTACGTATGAAAAGCAAATATCTGTATGGCCTTATGCAAATGTAGGTGGCAAGGTTGAGGCCCCGGAGATTATAGATAACTATCATGGATCCGGAAGAACTGCTGTGATTTATACGTATCCTAAAATTATTCCAAACGACCCACGTATTAATACCTCATCTCTTAAAATGAACTTAAAAGTCTCACCGAATATACCTATGGGGGCCAGTACGATTGAGACTTATGCGGTATATCCAGACAATGATAAGATTCGTCCAAATATCTATAAAGAAGCCAATTCTCGTAATGTACAGGCGTATACCGATGCTTTGGATCTAGATGAAGATGGCGATCGTAATGAGACCTTTGCCATGGTTTCCAGTAAGTTTATCTTTAGACCGCCACTGGAACTGATCGCATCGGATTATGTGGGGCTGGATGAGCAGGCGACTTCATTTACAACGACAGCCGATCTGGGACAAGATGCCTACTATCGAATCAATATGATCAATAATGCGGTAGTTCCTGTATCTTCTGCTTATTTACTGGATGTACTGCCAAGTACAGGGGATCATTCCATTACGACGGATACGGAAGGAAATTATACCGATCGTGGCTCACAGTTTGATGTTCGTTTAACCGATTCCATTGAATCAATGGCACAGAATGCAGAAG
>NZ_JAXKBY010000138.1:0-2073 GCF_036552745.1 Faecalicoccus sp. | reverse complement strand
ATATAATACCCTTAACAACATCGGCATCGTGAACTTTAAGCCACTGTCTTTTTCCAGACCGGAAAAATTGACCGAAAGACAAGGAATATGCTCCCAGCCTTCCATCTGCAACGCTTTTCGCAACAAGGAAAGATAGTTACTGGCACGACACCCTCCTGCTGTCTGCGTAATGACTAAGGCCACTTTATTCAGATCGTATTTTCCGCTTTTTAAGGCATCGATAAACTGTCCGATGACCAGCAACGCTGGATAACACGTATCGTTATGGACATGAGCCAGACCTTCCTCTTTGACTTGTTCGCTTTCATTGGACAGGACTTCCAAATGATAGCCGCTTTGTTCAAAGGTTGGTTTCAACAGACGAAAGTGGATCGGCAGCATGCCGGGAACCAAAATGGTATATTGATCTTTTTTCGCATTATCAAACTTCGTATAGTGCGTAGCCATTTTAGTCCTCCTTTCCTTCTTCGATCGCTTCTTTTAAGGAACGCAGACGAATTCTGGCCGCTCCCAGGTTGTCGATTTCATCGATCTTGATCTGGGTATAGAATTTATCCGCATCTTTTAAGATATCTTTGACTTCATCACTGGTGATCGCATCGATACCACAGCCAAAGCTTACCAGTTGCACTAGCTCCATATCCGGATTTTCGCAGACATATTTTGCCGCCTGATACAAACGCGCATGATAGGTCCATTGATTTAAAACATAGACTTTCTGACGATCTTGACGCGGCACGCTTTCTTCACTTAAGACCACAAAGCCCAGTTGCGTTAAAAGCTGGTGGAGCTGATGGTTGATCAAAGGATCCAGATGGTAAGGTCTTCCACATAATACAACCATCGGATGATGATGCGCTCTGGCATAGCTGACCGCATCCAAATGCTTCTGTACTAACTTTTCATGAAACAGCTGACGTTCCAGTAAACCTTCCTGTAAAGCGGTTTTTAACTGCTTTTTCGTATAATGAAGATTAGCTTCCTCCAACGTTTTTTTCATCGTTTTCGCAAAGCTGTTTTCATCATCCAAGCTGATATACGGATATAAGAAGAACTTATCTTCAAATTCCATGTTGGCCGCAATATTTTCCGGATAGTAGGCAACTAAAGGACAGTTAAAATGATTGTCACTTTGATGCTCATCCACGTTGTATGTCATACACGGATAAAATAAGATCTTTTCTTGTCCGTTAATCATCTGTACGATATGTCCATGAACGACCTTGGCCGGGAAGCAGGCGGTATCACTGGGGATCGATTGTTGTCCATCGTAATACATCTTCTGCGTTGTCGGTGTCGTCCATACCACTTCGATCTGCAGGCAGTCAAAAAATTTGGTCCAGAATGGAAGCATATCATAATTATTTAAAACAAGTGGCATGGCGATCTTTTGATCATGCTTGTATTTCAGCTTCTGCTCGTCCAACATCTGCATCTTTTCTTTATAAAGATCCGGCAGTTCTTCTTTTTTCTCTATCGTTTTGATCATCTTGTCACATTTATTCCCTGCGACAAGACGCGTACCATCATTAAAGATATTGATCGTCAAGGAACAGTGATTGGTACATCCATTGCAGGCAACAGACTTAGAGGTATGAGAAAACTGCTCCAGCGCTTTGGCATCTAATACTGAACTCTTGGTACGATGCAGCTTTTGTGCATACAAAGCTGCCCCAAAAGCACCCATCAAATGAGCAATGCTTGGACGGATGACTTCATAGCCCAATTCCTGTTCAAAGCTACGTAAAATCGCATCGTTCTGGAAGGTTCCCCCCTGAACTACGATATGTTTACCGATATCTTCTTTATTTCTGGCACGAATGACCTTATATAGTGCATTTTTTACGACTGACTTACAAAGACCGGCACTGATATCTTCGATCGTAGCGCCATTCTTTTGGGCCTGTTTGACACCAGAATTCATAAAGACCGTACAACGTGTTCCTAAATCAACCGGATGCTTAGACTTCAAGCCTAATTTCGCAAACTCCTTGGCATCATAGCCTAAAGACTTCGCAAAGGTTTCAATAAAAGAGCCACAGCCAGAGGAACAAGCTTCATTTAATACGATGT
>NZ_JAXKBY010000137.1:0-5631 GCF_036552745.1 Faecalicoccus sp. | reverse complement strand
TTTCACAAATAAAAGAGCCTCGCCTATTTTAGACAAGACTCATAAGATCATGTTTTGCTTAACTTAATGACATTGGAGTGCTGAATTATGCTCTATTCTTATTTTAATGGATCTGTTTCTTAATCTTCCTTATGAAAATGTGCAATTAGAAACTTATCTCCAATACTGTGTGCATAGATTTTCTTTAATGGGTTTCCTCTTTGATCAAACCATCCATCAAAAACATACCCTTTTTTATAGGCTGGCAAAAGTTCTATATCAGAATTGAAATATGTATATACGTGTGGATTTTTACGCGATGATATACCACCATCAGCATTATAACGTATATGGTATATCGCAACCTCCCATTTCGCATATAAAGTACAGGATTCTTTGATCACTTGATCAAAGGAGAATGGATTTTTAAACTTAGAATCATAATACCATCCACAAAACTCATGTCCCAATTTTAATGGATGTCGAAATGGTTTAAGATATCCATTAGAATCCACCAGTTTAGGTTCAATATTCCCTCCGCCATTGGATTCAAAAGAAACTTTGCTTCTGGGACGATAATGCGCCTTCAAAGTAATTTCTTCACTTTGTCCTTCCGGAATCACATGGATCTTTTGACCATTCAAGCTCCAATAATCAAATACCATCCCTGATTTTTTGGCAGGATATAAACGTAAAACACCAGACTCAATATTTAAAAATTGCGGATTTAAACGAGAGTTCATTCCTCCATCCAAATCATAATGTATCTTATACCATATCGGAATCCATTTATCATATAATGTCATTGTTGTAGGCAAAATCCCGCCTGGATTTAAGCGTTTTGTACACTCTTCATCAATATACCAGCCGCCAAACAGATAGCCCTTTCTATGTTCTTGTTCTTTCTCCATTTTTTTCTTCCCTCACAATTGTAATTATACCACAAATATGGTAATATATCGTTGCTGTCCTCGTAGCTCAGCTGGATAGAGCATGCGCCTTCTAAGCGCACGGTCGGGGGTTCGAATCCCTCCGAGGACGCCACTTTCTTATAGATTGATATAGTAAACCACTTGAATCTTCTTTATATAAAGAAGATTTAAGTGGTTTTTTGTTTTCTGGCAACATCAAACTAATACCATTTTCTTCAAAAAATTGATTTACAGTATTCTTTTTACTATTTTCTTAACAACATCAAAATATAAGGTTTAATATTTTGATGAATTATAAATATTTTTAGTCATTTAACATGTATAATAAAGGTGTGAGGTAGATAACTACCTTACAAAATAGGTCTTTGAGATAGTGAAAGAATTAAAGTAGCCTCAAGCTGAACTCATTAAATTTAAACACAATTACAGAAAGTTGAGGAGCTACACATGATTCATTTAGAAATGGTTGTATGTGTATTATCTTATAAGATTGAAATTAAAATCCGTCTTACAAGAAAAAAGCTTGCTTCTATGTAGGATATAGAAACAAGCAACACAATTACGATTAGAGTATAGCACTATTTCAAGACCTTTTCAATAATAGCAGATCAAGCATGCAAAAAAAGAAAAGTAACAATCTTAATCAGACAAAACATATTCAAAAATATGAAAAAATATAAATGAATGATTGTCCGTGTACCTAAAAAAGAAATCGATATCTCGAACAAGTTTAAACACTTAAAAACTATAAAACGCTTATATATTAAAACTAGTTATGTAATTTGTGTAAAAGCACTGACACCATAAAAAAAGTCTTGCTTAAAGGTACTCAAAATCTAACAAGGCAACCAATTAACAAGTAATCTATAACATGGTTCAAACTAAATTAGACGATACAATCAAAAATATAGATAAATCTTTTTGCATATTCTCATAGAAATATGCTTAACCATTCTTTCTCTCTATTTTATATAAATTTAAAGTACAATCTTAAATTTGTATAAAATTCAATAAAAAACGAGCCTCACAAGCTCGCTATACCTTATCTTGTTGAAATCGCATCAGAATTGATGACGGAAGCTTTTGAATGACCATCATCATCAACCATAAGCTGATCAAACGATCTGCATAATCGGTTACAAACTGAACCACAAAACAACTGCCCATCAACCCTAACGGTGTTTTGGCCAATATCTGCACAAGGACTGTAGAGCCAGATGAAGTAATGCCGCCAAACAAAGCAGCGGTAATACAGGCACTCAACAAAGATACCGGAATACTGATCCACAAAGCCTGCAGGGCAAGAGATCCTATGGATGTCTTTTTTTGATCTTTTACGATCATACCGGTCATAAACCCAAGCATGATCCCTACCGGTGCATAATACAGAGAATAAATGTCCGTTGTTAGTCCAAAGATAAAGCCACTTAAAACATTAGGAAGCATACCATAAAACGGTCCTAATAAAATCGCAATCAAGATGGTGCCCATACTATCTAAATAAATCGGAAGGTGAAGCCAAAGGGCGATATTTCCTCCTATGATATTGATCACGACCGCCAATGCAATCAAACAAATTTTATAGACTGAATTTGTTTTTTTCATGCGGTTTCCTCCTGAAAGATTTCTTTCAAATACGAAAGCTCTTCTCGTTTTAAATGTAGTATGCGTTCAAGAAAGAAATAAAAGAACTCTTTCGTCTCTACACTAGTCAAAATATATGCATTCTTTTCTTCTTTGTTGAAATCATAGGCATCGACAATACTTTGTCCTCGGGCAATCCCCTGCGTTTCAATATCCGTATAGGCTGCAAAGCCTTGGCAAAGATCTGACTTTAAGAAATAAGCTACCGCTAAAGGATCATTGATCACACAGCCGATGATCTGTTCCCATTTCCAATGAAAATCAAAATAAAACTTAGTAATCTTCGATATAAATTCACCCTGTTTTGCGTCCAGTCTTTTAATATACTCTAACAAAGTCGGTGTTAAAACTATCTTTCTGGTGACATCCAGACCGACCATATGAATTTGTTTATGCAGCCTTTTCATATGTTGAAAGACGATTTGCGCTGCTTCGGGATCTTCCCAATAATTATATTCGGCAACCGGCGAACAGTTACCATGCGCTTTATAACTGCCGCCCATCGACACAAGCTGCTCGATATTCGCAAAAGCACTGGCATCGACTTTAATTAGCCTTGCCAGATTGGTCAAAGGTCCTAATGCGATCACAGAAACTCCTTTTTCAGAAAGGGTTTCCCGAAAAAAATCAATTGCGTTTTTTAAAGGAGGTTGATCCATCACCTCTGGCAGAAAGCTTTCTCCCAAACCATCGCTCCCGTGCGTATCCAAAGCATTCACAAAGTCTTTGATCAAAGGCTTTTCTTCCCCTATATAAACCGGAATGTCCAAACGATTCATATGTCTGAGCACTTTTTTGGCATTTTGGTATCCCATTCTTACCGGAGCATTCCCGGCTACGATCGTAATCGCAATCACTTCGATTTCCGGACTGCATAATGCCAACATGATCGCCAGACTGTCATCAATCCCCGGATCACAATCCAATATAACTTTACGTTTCATGTCATCTCTCCTTTGCATAAAAAAAGCTTT
The DNA here is from genome assembly GCF_036552745.1 of Faecalicoccus sp. Classification (NCBI taxonomy): domain Bacteria; kingdom Bacillati; phylum Bacillota; class Erysipelotrichia; order Erysipelotrichales; family Erysipelotrichaceae; genus Faecalicoccus; species Faecalicoccus sp. The sequence continues at coordinate 2,102 of NZ_JAXKBY010000137.1, read as the reverse complement.
GCCTCCCTAGACAAAACCACACAAAAAAGAAATTTTCTGTCTGTTGCCTATTATTATACTGGGAGGAACATAAAAACCAGTCTTTTCATTTATACCATATTCCCTCACTGAAATCAAATGACATACTGAAATCTCGGTCGAACCATGATATGATATTGACTAGGAATGGAGTGTTTAGTATGCAGATTCAAATGACGTTAAAAGTCAGTGCCCAAGAATTCTATGATTTTGTCGTTTCCAGCATCCAGGCAAGTTTAGAAATGGCAGACAGTTCCAGCGATAAAGAGGTAAAAGAAGGCACTTCGTATAAGACAAGTATGAAGACCACCTCTAAACAACAAGAAAAGACAAAGGTCAAAGTCACACATTTAAAAGAACCGGAACATATTCGAACGACCTACTCATCGACATCGGTTTCCAGTGCCACCGAATACAAACTCAAGCCGATCGATGATCAAAAATGTGAAGTGACTTATATAGAATCTAACTTTGATGCCCACCACAAAGAATTAGAATTTCAGGGGCTCAAGAAAATGATCCTGGAAAGAAAGTTAAAGAAAAGACTTCATGATGTGGAAGCCTATCTTATTAAAAAGAGAAATCAACCGGAAGAAAGTTGATTTCTCTTTTCTTTTTATCTCTGATGCAGTTCAATCGAATACTCGTACGTTTGGCCATCGTAATAAGAAATCGTATATTCGATAGGTTCGTTACGATCGTTTAACGACAGACGAATACGCTTTAAAATTGGCCTTCCTTTACTGATATGAAGAGCTTTGGACAATGCCACATCAGCCAACATACTGGAAAACGTTTCTTTGATCACGATCGGTTTTCCAATATTTACTTTTTCAAATTGATCATACATTGAATCCTCAAAAGCTTTTGGATCCATCGGTAATTCAAAATGTCCCGGAATATAAGTTTCAAAAAGAACGATCGGTTTATCGTTGGCCGTACGAATACGAATCAACTGATAAACATCTTCTTTAGCTTCCAACTCCAACATATCTTGAATGCTCTTAGATGGTTTCATCTTTTTTAGAGTGACATCTGATGTCCCCGGTTTCATCTTACGTTCCAAAATTTCAGTTGTGAAGCTGCGAATCGCATTGGCACTTTCATTGATACGAGAACTGTAAGTGACCGTTGTTCCTTTTCCCCGTGCTTTTTTGACATAACCTTCCGCTTCCAATTCCGTAATAGCCTGTCGAATCGTAATTCGACTGACATGAAAGATCTTTTCCAGCTGAGGTTCGGCGGGAATTAAGCTGCCTCGAGGATATTTACCATTTTCTATCTCTTCCTTTAATGTCATCTTGACTTGCAGATAGAGAGGAAGCGACTCTCTGTCAATATTCATAAGTAAATTTAACTCCTCTCTGTATAATAAACAATTGGAGATTAACTCCTCTAAGAACCGTACGTGCAGTTTTCCCGCATACGGCTCCCCACTGTTACTTTCAAACATTTCAGTTATAAGTCACACCTGTACTATTCCAATATTCACATGAATATGCGGGTGTACAATTCTTTCCTGCCATATCTTATAAAATGTGTCCAATTGAAAACTCTTCCTCTGACTTCTTCGATTTAACCACTTGAATGTTACGTACATCGCATGTCGGCATAACCCCTTTATCTCACGCATCATTCCGTTTAAACTGTAGTAGTTGATACTTCCAGTTATCTTTTTATTCAGTGTCTTCATGAATTCATCAAATGGAAGATTTCGATTTTCTTTCACCCATTTCTTTAGATTCGACTTAAACTGCTTCTTCTTTTTGCGACTGATTTTATGTCCCACTGTATAATACCCATTTCTTGTCTTTCCATTAAAATGGGTAAATCCCAGAAAATCAAAAGTTTCCCGTGTGGCGCAGTTTCTTCCAAATGGAAGTATCTGTGTCTTTTCTTTGGATAATTCCAATCCAAACTTTTCCATTCTTTTCGCAATAGCTTCATATACTCTGTGCGCATCCCTTTCATATTGAAACATGATTAGAAAATCATCGGCATATCTTACCAGATACGCTTCTCCATAGAGTTGTTTCTTGATGCACTTTTCAAACCATAAATCCAGTACATAATGTAGATACACA
>NZ_JAXKBY010000136.1:0-5251 GCF_036552745.1 Faecalicoccus sp. | reverse complement strand
TATTGTCTCCAAAGACAATAAAACCACCTGATATTCAGGTGGAAATTAGACACTTTAGTTTATGTTTTATTGTCCAATTGGAAAAATAAAACCTCTAATTCTATACTAAATATGGTTCTCCAGCCAATTTAATATAAGAAAGAGAGGTTATCCAATTGGACAATAATAGTCTAGCACACACTAAATGGAACTGTAAGTACCATATAGTATTCGCTCCAAAATATAGAAGAATGGTAGCGTATGGTAAATTAAAGAAAGATATCGCTGATATATTATCAGCACTATGTAAAAGGAAAGGTGTAAAAATAGTAGAAGCAGAAGTATGCCCAGATCATATTCATATGCTTGTTGAAATTCCGCCTTCTTTGTCTGTTTCCAACTTTATGGGTTATCTAAAAGGTAAATCAACGCTCATGATTTTTGATAGACATGTAAATTTAAAATACAAATATGGAAACAGACATTTTTGGGCAAGAGGCTACTATGTAGATACAGTAGGCAAAAATCAAAAGAGGATCGAAGAATATATTCAAAATCAGCTCCAAGAAGATAAGTTGTATGATCAAATATCTTTGAAGGAATATGTTGATCCCTTCGATCCGAAAGAGATTAAATAATAAAATAAGATTCCTTGTAAGGAATCTGTAGGAAAAGATGGTGCGACTGGAGAATCATTTAAGATAATCCTTTAGGATAATGCCGGCACCAAGCCCTTATAGGGCGTTACAAACTACCGGCTTAGCCGGTAGTCATGATTTATGATAATCAATAAATCCAAACATCATTTTCAGTAAGTGATTCCCACATTTGAAGAACTGTTACATTATCACGAGTAACTTTTAATAATTCTTCAAAAGTTATAACTTCTGTGCTTTCTTTATAAAATTCACAGAAAGATATTAGACGTTCATTATTGAATGTTCCATATGTGATTGAATACATTTTGTTGTTGTATTTGAATTCAATTTCGTTTCCACATTCAATATATTCTTTTAGTTGTTCTTTAATCATTTTCCCTCCTCTGAAATTATTCTCTATGCATTTTTGAACCTGTGAAAGTGATTTTGTGTTCGTGTGGAACTTTTAGATGTGTTTTAGGGTTACCGTGATTTGTATAGTCTATATCCAAATAGGCCTTACCATCATTATCATAATACCGTTCGCTATTTAAATTTCCATTTATATATTTTTTGATAACAGAATTAGGATATGAATGTGTAGGAGAACCATGAACATTAGCTATAGTTGACACTGTCTCTACTGTACCAACGTTGTTAGAGTTGGCAGTATTGTAATCCTTGCCGTTTATGTAATTGTTTTCACTTCCATTTATTTCATTGCTACGATTGTTTCCTGCAAAACCATCCCAATTACCCTTCATTTTTTATGACCTCTACCATCCCACTAGAATGGATATTTCTGTTGGCAATATCTTTTCTTAATTCCATGTTACGCTTCATTGTATGAGAATCATATTGGTATATTGGTATACCTGCAATAATTGCGCTTTCAAATACATAATCGTAAGCTGGTCCATATACGACAATACCTGTAGGGTGAATTACATCCAAGACTATTTTCATTTGATTTCGAAATATTTTTCTATTTTCGAGGTTCCAAGTAAAGCCGTTAGTGCCGACAGCGATGAGGCAATTCTTTGGTATTGCATCAAGCATCCCAATGGTCTCATCATTTCCTAATCTTACATTGGGTATTACTTTTATACCTTGTTTACCAAAAAAATATGTAATTGCAAGATTGGTATATATTTGACTCTTTTGAACCGCAAGTGGCATATTGTCGTATGGGCTTGCGTCCATTCCTATGATGCTAGAATAGATAGAGAGTTTTTTCTACATATCTTTTTGGATTATTTAGAATTGGAGTAAATTTTTCATCTCTACAATAAAATGACATACATGATGACTTTGGATCAACTACCTCTCTTCTACAATCCCATTGAAATAAAGATTTTGGTGGATTCGTCTCGACCATCCATTTTTCAATGATAGGGTATCCATCTGGTTTTGTTCTTCGCGCTCCTTCTATTAAAGGGACATTTTATAGATCGTGGTGTCTATGAAATGTCCTTTTGCTTTATATATTAAGAAATTCAATGTGTCTTTCATAAAACCAAAATCTAAGGTACATGCCGATTTTTAATTAGTGCACTATGAAAAGAGCCTTTGATAGACATTAATGATTTATTCTATTGATTATTATTGTTATCTTTGTCTTCATACATTATCGAATCATAACAATCAAATAAATCATCAATTAATTTGGCTAGATAACCTTTAAATAATTTGACGTTCGATAATATGTATTTGCTCAGTTGTTACTAAGCTTTGCGAAAGAGTATTTCAATATAGTCATGATTTGTGATTAATTTTTATCTGTTTGTTTAACAGGTAATCTCAAAAGTCCTTATAAATAGGGCACTTTGTTGATGTTTTGTGTTGTATGGATAGTTAAAATTCAATTTAGTCATTTTATTTCAATTTAGTCATTTTTTGAAAAATGACTAAATTGAATTGATTTATGACCAAATTGAAACTAAAATAGAATAGAAGAAAGAAGGGTGATTATAATGAGACAATTTGATTATAAAGAGTCTTGGAAGAAGTTATTGACTCCTAAGATCGTAACACTTTTAACTTCTATTCATGAATATAAAGGTGAACAAAATTTATTTATTGAATCCAATTCGGATAAATTAACTGATTTATTAGAGATTGCCAAAATTCAAAGTACGGAGGCATCAAATAAGATTGAAGGTATCAGTACAACACAAGAAAGAATTAGAAAACTAGTTTTGGACAAGACAATGCCTAAAAGTAGAAGCGAAAAAGAAATTGCGGGATATAGGGATGTATTATCTACTATTCATAATAATCATGAGTTTATCCCGGTTAATCCTAGCTATTTTTTACAATTACATGGAGATTTATACAAATTTAATGGTCCTAGTTTTGGGGGTAAATATAAATCTGTAAACAATGTAATTTCAGAAATTCATGCTGATGGTAGTGAAACGATTCGATTTAAACCGATTGAGGCGTGGGCAACTCCTGATACGATGATTAATTTATGTGAAGCGTATAATAATGCGATTAACGATTGTGTTGATCCTCTTATTGTGATGCCTATGTTTATTTTGGATTTTTTATGCATTCACCCTTTTAACGATGGCAATGGTAGAATGAGTAGATTATTAACATTATTGTTGTTATATAAGTCTGGTTATATAGTTGGTAAATATATAAGTATTGAGAAATTAATAGAAATTTCAAAGGATTCTTATTATGATGCTTTACAAGAAAGTTCGTTGAATTGGCATGATGGTAACAATGATTATGCACCTTTTGTGGAATACTACTTAGGGGTAGTGATAGCGGCTTATAGAGAATTTTCAACAAGAGTGCAAACATTAATTGAGGCAGGTTTGAGTAAGCCTGATAGAATTCGTGAGTTGATTAAAAATCATATTGGAAAAATAACGAAGGCTGAAATAGTTGAAAAATGTCCTGATATTAGTGATACAACAATAAGTCGTACACTAAGTGAATTGTTAAAGAATAATGAAATAGTTAAGGTTAGCGGTGGAAGATTTACTTCTTATGTATGGAACGGAGGGGAACGATAGTGATTACTGGAGAATTAAAGAATAAAATTGATGGTTTGTGGGACGTACTTGCTGCTGGTGGGTTAACTAATCCGCTAGAGGTTATTGAGCAAATAACTTATTTGATGTTTATTCATGATTTAGATGAAACAGATAATAAAAATGCAAAAGAATGTGCTATGTTGGGATTGCCTTTTAAGAGTATCTTTGCCGAGGAAATAAAAATTGGCGACAGAGTTGTTGATGGTCAACAACTTAAATGGTCTAGATTCCGTGATTTGCCAGCGAATAAAATGTATGAAATTATTCAGGAATCAGTATTCCCTTTTATCAAGAATTTGCATTCAGATAAGAATAGCGCATATTCAAAATATATGGATGATGCGATCTTTAAGTTGCCAACTCCGTTAGTTTTATCGAAGGTGGTTGATTGTTTGGACGATATTTATGCTTTGATGGGGCAATCAAATGAAGTAGATATTAGAGGTGATGTCTATGAATATTTGTTGTCAAAGATTTCTACAGCTGGTAGAAATGGACAATTTAGAACCCCAAGACATATTATTCGTATGATGGTTGAACTTATGGATCCAAAGCCACAGGATACGATTTGCGATCCTGCTTGTGGCACAGGTGGTTTCTTGGTTGGTGCTAGTGATTATCTAAGAGAGACTTATCGTAATGAGATTTTAATGAATAAAGATAATAGAGAACATTATATGAATCACATGTTCTATGGATTCGATATGGATCGTACGATGCTTCGAATTGGTGCTATGAATATGATGACACATGGTGTTGAGTCTCCTTTTATTGAATATAGAGATAGTTTATCGGATCAAAATCTAGACACAGATAAATATTCTATAATTCTTGCAAATCCGCCTTTTAAGGGTACTTTAGATGCTGATTCAGTTTCTTCTGATTTATTGAAAGTTACTAAGACCAAGAAAACAGAATTGTTATTTTTGGCACTATTTATAAGAATGTTAAAAGTTGGCGGAAGATGTGCTTGTATAGTTCCTGATGGTGTATTGTTTGGTTCAAGTAACGCTCACAAGCAAATCAGAACAGCTCTTGTTGAGAATAATAGATTAGAAGCAGTTATTTCTATGCCTTCTGGTGTTTTTAAACCCTATGCAGGTGTTTCTACTGGAATTCTTATTTTCACTAAAACAGGACATGGTGGCACAGATAAAGTATGGTTCTATGATATGAAGGCTGATGGCTATTCTTTAGATGATAAAAGAACAGTGATTAATGATAACGATATACCTGATATTATTGAGAGATTTAATAATTTAGATAAGGAAACAGATAGAAAAAGAACAGAACAAAGTTTCTTAGTAGATAAACAAGAAATTGTTGACAATGATTATGATTTATCAATCAACAAATACAAGGAAGCTGTTTATGAGAAGGTTGAGTATCCACCAACAAACGAGATACTTGCTGATATTGAAACTTTAAACAAAGAAATAGAAAAGAATTTTGAAGAACTTAAAGCTCTTCTTAAAAACTAGAAAGGAGTTATAATCCGAATGACAAATTCGGATTTGTGAGGATGACATATGGATTCTGCTAAAATGGTTAAGCTTGCAGATATAAGCGAGTTAATAACAAAAG
>NZ_JAXKBY010000135.1:0-3522 GCF_036552745.1 Faecalicoccus sp. | reverse complement strand
TACTAAAGGTTGTTTATAAGAAAAAGCCAAATGATCCGGATTATCTGGTAACGAGTTCCAACTAAAGTACATGAAAACTAGAGTAAAGAGATTCATTTCCATATTTTTATGCAGTCTTCTCGTCGTTGGATGCCAATCCGCTACGATGAAGGAAAATCCGGCTGTGCATGTTTTAGATAATAAAGATACATTGGTCGAGCTAAAGAATATGCCCGATCCCGATGATGAAAGTCTGAGTTTAGGACAGCAGTTGGACGCACCGGAAAAGGGTGAAGAAATTGCTATCATCCATACCAGCATGGGCGATATTTATGTGCGTTTTTTTCCGGAGGCTGCACCTAAAGCAGTTTATAATTTTAAAAAACTGGCTTTAGAAGGATACTATGACGGATTGACCTTTCATCGCATCATTTCTGATTTCATGATTCAAGGTGGTGATCCTAACGGAGATGGCAGTGGCGGCCAAAGCATCTGGAAGGAAGAATTTGAAGATGAATTCAGCAGCAGGCTTGTCAATATTACCGGTTCTCTGGCCATGGCCAATGCCGGCAGCAACACCAACGGAAGTCAGTTCTTTATCAATCAGGCTCCAGTCGTTGATCCATCTTACTGGCAAAGTATGCAAGCCAACTATGATCAGCTCAAGGATATGAGCGAAAAAGAGAAACAATCTGTATTGAATTATTATGGATACAGTTTTTTAAATATGGACAAGGTGGATGAGAAGTATAAAGAACTATACCAGACACAAGGTGGTAATCCTTCTTTGGATGGGGCTTATAATGCATTTGATCCACAACGAGGACATACAGTTTTCGGTCAGGTATTCAAGGGCATGGATGTGGTCCGGGCTATTTCTAAAGTGCAGACAAACAGTCAAGATCATCCATTAGAAAATATTGAGATTGAAAAAGTGGAAATTGCTGAATATAAAGGTGAATAAGTAAGAAATTGGTAAGAAGAAGCTTCTATACTAAAGGGTATGGAAGCTTTTTTTATTCTTATATGTACATATGCTACATCCATTTTTGAAGGACGAGTATTACAAAGAACAAAAAAAATTGAGTGGATTACTTTTGGACTGTGTTCTTTTATGTTTCTGCCTCTTTTGTCCCGAGATACATTCTGGTTATCACAGTGTTTCTTTACCTTTTTATTTTGTCTTTTTGAACAAGATCGACACACTTATTATATTAGCTGGCATTGGTCGATCGCATGTGTATGCATTGCCATTGGTTTTATCGGCACCTTTCAAAGTCTGCATTGGCAAGGAGCACTTTTATACAGTGTGCCTGCTTTGTTTTTACATCGAAGAAAACCAGAGTGGATTGGTATAGCCGATGTATATTTTTTAGGCTTTTTCGGTTCTCTTTTAGGGATGCATCGTATGATGATTGCGGTATTGATTTCTGTTCTTTTTGGTCTTTTATGGTCCGCTTTCAGGCAAAAGAAGATGATCGCCTACGTGTCCTGTTTATGTATCGGAGTCTGGATTTCTTATGTAAAGGGGTATTATCTGTGGGATATTTTATTCAGTCTTTTAAGCACATTCTAGGCTCATCCGGACATTCTATCTGAAGACATTGTTTCTGAAAAGGAAGCTTAAAAGAGAGTTTATGGCTTTGCAGTAACAATCCCTTTTGATCTTTACGTACTCCATATAAAGGATCGTTATAAATGGGAAATCCCAAGGAAGCCAGATGTACACGAATCTGATGCTTGCGCCCGGTCGTAATTTCAATAGTCAGTTTGGATGTATTTTTATTAGATTCTATCGCAGTGATTTTTGTCATGCTTGGTTTTCCGTTTTTTGAAATACGCATCTTTTGTGCCTGATGTCTGTCTTTTCCGATCGGCTTACAAATTTCGTGGATAGAAGAAGGGAACTTTCCTTCGACGATGCACTGATACTCTTTTTTGATCTGATGCTGCTGCATCTGAAAATCAAAGTAAGGCTGAAAAAAAGGATGTTTACTAAACAGCAGAAGACCACTTGCCTCGTAGTCAATACGATGAATGGCCTGACAGGGATACATAGCTCCCTGCATCATTAAATGAGCATCAATTCTTGCCTGTAATGTATCTTGTGTATGTCCATCATCATGAACGAGCAAAAAAGGGAGCTTAAAAGCTACGATCACAAAACAGTCTTCATACAGGATCGTAACATCATCAAAGGATACCGGATGTATAAACTCTTTTGGCTTAAAAGAAATTGTATAACATTGTCCTTTATACAGAATGGGTTCTTTAAAGTCCGTGCATTGATTCCAGTGCTTCCTGGAAGCATGAAAAAGAGACTGCAGTTCGAAAAGCGTAAGCTCTTTTTTGGCAATAAACTGCAGTCGATTTTCATCACAGTGCAAAAGTTTAAAGGAAGAAAGCATATTCATAGATTATTTTAGGATTTATAGATATAATGTCAATATAAAGGAGGTTTTCGAAATGAAAATTTTTAAATGTGATGATTGCGGTGCTGTATTTGAATTGGTTGTAGAACCTACAAAAGGTGCTATTGAAGGATTGCGCGAAGTAAAAGCCGGTGAAGTTGACGGGGCTTTGGAAAAACACGTACCTGTTGTAGAACAAGATGGACATAAGTTGATCGTTAAAGTAGGAAGTGTTGCTCACCCTATGACAGCAGAACACTATATCAATGCGATCTGGGTAGAGTTTGAAGACGGAACCTATGTGAAAAAAGCACTGACACCGGATATGGCTCCAGAAGCAGAATTCTGCATGAAGAATAAGTCCGGAAAAGTTACGGTGTATGAATATTGTAATCTGCACGGACTTTGGAAAACAGAGTTTACTTTAAAAGCTGAATAATTGAATAGCTCTATCGTAAAAAGAACTGGAATTTCTTGTATAAAGATTCCGGTTTTTTTGTTTTTACAGACTTTTCCTGCAAGGATCCTACAAGCTGTGGGTTGTAAGATGGGAAAGACTCTACTACAATGGTAGGTGGATTTTTTAAGAAAAGAGGGAAACCATGAAATTGGAAAATAATTATCATTCCCTTACCAATTCGGTATTCGATAATGTGATCCTTATTCTAAAAAGCATGCTTGTAGGCGTTTGTGCCGGAGGGATTGCGGTATTGTATCGACTGGTATTGGGAAAGGGCGAATCTTTTGCCTTTTCGTTGTATGATTTTGTGTCAGGAAATCTTCTCTGGATCTTGTTGTTGATTCCCGTCTTTGGAATCGTTGCGTATTTGATCGGAAAAATGGTGGATTACAACCCTATGATTTCCGGTAGTGGAATACCGCAGATCGAAGGTATTTTAAAAGGATACTTTTTAAAGCGGAAAAGTTGGTTTTCTACTCTGGTTTGTAAATTTGCCGGTGGTGCGATGGGGATTGCCGGAGGTCTTTCATTAGGAAGAGAGGGCCCATCGATACAATTAGGTGCCAATGTCGGAGAGGCTATCGGTAATCGGTTGGGAAACGGACGACTGGAAAAAAAGATTCTTATTGCCGGAGGGGCCAGCGCCGGATTGGCTGCAGCTTTTAACGCCCC
>NZ_JAXKBY010000134.1:0-2365 GCF_036552745.1 Faecalicoccus sp. | reverse complement strand
TTCCAGTCGCCTTCTGCACCAAAGCCATAACCTTCCATCATCAGACGCTGAGAAGCCAGACCCGGAATCTGATCGAATTCGCCCAAATCATCGAAGTTAGTCGTAAAGCCCTTGGCTCCCTTATCTTTCAACAAACGACGCAAAGCGATTTCAGCCTTAGCCGAATTCCATACTTTGGTATAAGCTTCCGTACCTGGTTCTTCCAGTTTCGGATCATGATCATACTCAGCCCAATACTTTTCAACCAGAGCTTTTGTATCAGCGTCTTCTACGGCACGATAATAAACCATCAGGTCATTGATCGGGCAATAATCCACGTGATAACCCAAAGTCTGTTCGGCAGCTACCTTATCTCCATCGGTTACTGCCACGTTATTCATCTGATCACCGAAGCGAAGGATCAGCATATCCTGCGCATCTGCCCAAGCAGCGCAGACACGCATCCAGGCAGCGATCTTCTTCTGTGCGGCTTCATCCTGCCAATGTCCTACGACAACTTTACAGTTCTTACGCATCCGGGCACAGATATGGCCAAATTCGCGGTCGCCATGAGCCGACTGGTTCAAGTTCATAAAGTCCATATCCATCGTATCCCAGGGGATTTCCTTATTATATTGTGTATGGAAATGCAACAAAGGCTTCTTTAATTCCTGCAATCCATGAATCCACATCTTAGCCGGAGAGAACGTGTGCATCCAGGTAATCACACCAATACATTTATCATCGTTGTTGGCAGCCTTAAACGCAGCCGTTACTTCCTTAGCCGAATTAACGGTTCCTTTATAAACCACCTTGACTGGCAGATTTCCGCAGGCATTCAAGCCGGCAACCATTTCATTACTATGTGCATCTACGGCAATTACAGCATCGCCACCATACAATAACTGTGCACCTGTTACAAACCAAACTTCAAATTGATCAAATGAATTCATAGTATTACGTATTTATGTTAATAAATTGATTTACTTCTTTTGTCCATAATAAGCATTCGGACCATGCTTGCGGCTGAAGTGTTTTTCTACCAGCAGCGGATTCATCGTCAGTTGCGGATTAATCAGATAAGAGAAACACGCCATCTTGGCCACCTGTTCCATCACGACCGCATTGTGTACAGCATCGTGTGCGTCTTTTCCCCAAGCAAAAGGCCCGTGATTCTTCACCAGAACACCCGGAGTATGTACTGGATTCAAGCCTTCAAAGCGACGGACGATCACTTCACCGGTTTCCCGTTCGTAAGCGCCTTTCACTTCTTCAGCTGTCATATCCGCCGTACAGGGAATTGCATCATGGAAGTAATCGGCATGTGTTGTCCCGATATTCGGAATATCTTTGCCAGCCTGAGCCCAAGCAGTCGCAAACGTAGAATGAGTATGCACAACCCCACCTATTTCAGGAAAAGCCTTATACAATATAACATGAGTAGGCGTATCACTCGAAGGATTCAAATTCCCTTCTACTACCTTTCCTTCCAGATCGACTACTACCATATCTTCTGCTTTCATGGTCTCATAAGAAACTCCGCTGGGCTTGATAACAACTAACCCGCTTTCCCGGTCGATGGCCGACACGTTTCCCCAGGTAAAAATGACCAAACCATGTTTCACCAAGTCTAAGTTTGCTTGAAAAACTGTCTCCTTTAGCGCTTCTAACATCTTCTTCCTTTTTATAAATGTCACTTCCTGCCGGCAAAATCTCTTTTCAAACACCTTCATTCTTTCCCAACCGGCTCGATAGCGAAAGTAGGGTTTATTTTAATTCATTGAACCTCTAGTATATATGTTATGGAACATAATTTGTGTTTCTCATACACTTTTAACCATTTCTTCCGGAGAAAAGGACTCCTCAGAAAAGAGGTTGTCCGCTAAAAGTTATGTCTTCTTCATAAAAATCCTACTATCATTTAATTTTTTGACAGATGTGGTAAAGCTTTACGACAACTGTGAAAAAGCTTTTTGACATCTGTGCTAAAGCTTTTCGACAGATATGGAAAAATTAAAAAGTCATATCTTTTCAACTAAAAAGTTATAGTCATCTATTTCAGGTTCAACTTAAATGGTTACATTTGTTACACCTTATTATTAAAATAAAGATGATGAAAAACGTTGGTTACTTAATAACTCTGTTTCTGTTCTGCTTCTTCGCCGGGAACTGTAGTGCACAAAAAGAAGAGAAAAAGTCTTTGGTCATTATCAACGACAGATTCTTCGAGGAAAAACCGGAGCCCTTTCCTTGCGGAAAACCGATACAAATAGGAAACCTACATGATTCTATTCTAGGGAAAATCAGTATTACGAAATATGAAGGGATGTCGGAAGAAGCGAAACAACTGGCTATTCCGACTAATAAAGTAAAGAAGGGAGAAGCG
>NZ_JAXKBY010000133.1:0-9136 GCF_036552745.1 Faecalicoccus sp. | reverse complement strand
TTCCTCGCCAACAATAGATTTCCTCTCTAAAACATTCAATTTGCCTTTAAAAAATTTCTATTTATCTTCTGCTCAAATAAAAAGGATGCTAGATCAAGTGATTTAGCACCATTTTTTTCATTTTACCTCTAAAGTCAGGTTCTATCACAAACCTTTCTGTCTTTTATTATACAAAAATTCTCTATACAAAGAAAGGCAGAAAAAAAGATCGCTTAGGCGATCTCAGCTTGTTGACAAACTCGACAGGCTCTATATATTTCGATATAATGAAATAGCAGAAAGATGATCCTCGTCCTATCTAGCAAACTTTGAGGCTCTTTCTGCTTTCTTTTTTCTTTATATACCCCTATATGGTATAATATAGAGGCTGGATAGGATGTGATTTTTATGGCTATGACTCGCCACTTCTGTTTTAGAGAAGGTTTTATTTTCAATTCTTTGGACGGCCTTGTTCCTCAGGATCATCTCGTTAGAAAGCTGGATACCTGTATCGACTGGGATTTTATTTATCCTTATGTGGCTGATCTTTATTCGCCTGTAGGACGTCCGAGTATCGATCCTGTCATCTTGTTCAAAATGCTCTGTATCAATATCCTTTTTGGTTTCAATTCTATGCGAAGGACCTGCCGTGAATGCGATATGAATGTTGCTTACCGCTGGTTTCTGGGTATCCCCTTTGAAGAAAAAGTTCCGAACTACTCCACCTGGTCTCAAAACTATATCCGCCGTTATCATGACAGTTCTATTTTTGAGACAATATTTGATCATGTTTTGGATCAGCTGCAAGCACATAGGCTTCTGGATCTGACCACAGTGTTTGGCGATTCCACTCCTCAAAAGGCAAGTGCCAATAAAAACAAATATCAGGATGTAGAAGTCGATGTCGTGCGAAAGGCCTATGAATTCGAACTTCTGAAAGAGATCAATGAAGATCGCAGGGAACATGGAAAAAAGCCTTTGAAACAAGTTTCGGATGTGGAATACCAGTTTGACGAGCAGACAGGAGAAGAGATTGAAGTGGAAGTCAAAGAGACCAGACACATCAAACAGAGCAAGACGGATCCTGAATGCGGATTGTTCCACAAGGGAGAAAAAGAAAAATGTTATGCCTATAGTCATCAGACCTTCTGTGAACGACATGGATTTGTGGTGGCATTCAAAACAGTCCCCGGAAATATTCATGACAGTGTTTCCTTTTTTGATGTCTATCATCCCTTGTTCGCTAAATTTGGAAAAGAGATCAGGAACATGGCGCTGGATGCAGGCTATATCACTCCGGCCATTTGTCGAGCTGTATTGAAGGATGATATCCGGTTATATATTCCTTATAAGCGTCCGATGACCAAAAAAGGTTTTTTCAGGAAATATGAATATGTCTATGACGAAGAATACGACTGTTACGTTTGTCCGAACATCAAGATCCTTGAATATTCAACGACCAATCGAAACGGGTATAAAGAGTATAAATCGAATCCTGAAGACTGTAGGGATTGTCCGTTCCTTTCAAAATGCACACAGTCGAGAAATCATCAGAAAACAATAGCCAGACATATATGGGAAGAATATAAAGAAGAAACCTTCTGGTTACGGGAATGACCGGTACCGGAAAGACATACTTTATCAACGCGATGGGGATTGCCGCATTAAAACAGTTCATCACAGTTAGATATTATTCGACTGACCGACTGATGATGGAACTGAATGCCTGTTGTCAACTTGACGATACAGTAAAGTTATTGGATCTCATTGAGGAATTATCTGGAATTGACTTATTGATTATCGATGATTTTGGCCTGATGGATCTGGACGTTGAAAAATGTCGTTATCTTTTTCAGATTCTGGATGCACGTGAAAGCAGAAAGTCAACGATCGTAGCTTCACAGATCCCGGTAATGGACTGGTATGACATGTTCAAAGAATCAACGTATGCGGATGCATGTTTGGATCGTTTACTTTGTCATGCGTATCGACTTGAATTTAAAGGTAATTCAATGAGAAATACAAAATCTTAAACCGGTCGGCCGCTACGGACACACCGATGGTGCGCTACACGCGCACCATTTTACCGCTATGTGCAGTGAAAGTACAGCTATTTCCTTTGCATCAAAATAACTTTCCATTAATCTCGCAATCTTATTGGATATAGTCTTTATACGTGTAGCAGAAATAGAGTCTCTGTATTTACATAAAGATTCCTTATTTTTGTAAGTAAGGAAACACGAAGATAGAAAGATATCCTCGCAGCTTCCAAAAATATACTGAATAACACCAAGATATACAGTATCATCTGTAGCTCTAAATGAACTGCGAATCAGATCTCGTTTAAAGCTTGAAATAATGAAGTGGCTCAATCCGTATTCTACATAGACAGGATGTTTAGAAACGACAGACTTAGGGATAAATCCATCAGGAGTGATCTTTCCAAGATAAGTCTGGACACTTTTAGGTTTACCACCAGGCACATATTTAGAAGTACACGAGTAAAGACCATAGCCTTGTTTCGTTTTTTTGATTGTATGACCAGGAGAACGAAACTTTTCAACCCAGTCAGGATAAGTAACATATCTTTTCATAATAATAGTGTACACCAATACACTATTAAAGTATATAAAAAAATAAATAATCTTCAAACACGAAAAATTGAAGGTTATTTCATGCGTAATCACTAATCCATCATTTCATCATTTGTATAAAAATCTACTTGTTGCTATAATACAAATACAGAAAGACTACTGGATGCAGTGGTCCATCTGAATTATTTAATGTCAAAAGACACTAGTTGAATCCATTGGGGTTGGGTGAACTAGTGTCTTTTACATTTTTCTATAATCAGTAATGCGATTCTTAGTAATTCAACTAATGCCAATAAAGTCATGGCAACATCAATGTATAGATAAATATACATACAACACGTCCTCCTACAAAAAAACGAAGGATCTGTCGAGAACTCAAGCAGATATCATTTTTAATTCAGAGGGTTCACCGTTACTACATCCAGTAGCACCTTCAATTATAAAGAGTCCATGTGAAAACAACATTAAATCACGAAATTTCATTAAAAAAGTCACTTTGTTGTGACTTTTTAAATATAATTATTCAACAATTTCTTTGATCTTTTCTGCAATATGCTTTGCATCCAAACCATAATAATCCAATAGATCCTTAGGCTTTCCACTTCTGCCAAATACATCCTGCATACCCAACATATATTGTCTGCAGCTAATTCCTTCTGGTGCTAGTACTTCACTGACTGCACTACCTAAACCACCATACACATTGTGTTCTTCGACAGTTACAATCACATCATGTGTCTTTGCTGTTTCAATGATCAATTCCTTATCAATAGGTTTGATGGTTGGAATATCAATCACAGTTGGTTCAAATTCTAAAAGTTCTGCTGCTTTTAAACTTTCCTGTACCATTAATCCAGAAGCAATGATAGCTACCTTGCTTCCTTTTTTTAGTACATTGCCTTTGCCAAATTCAAACTTGTAGTTTTCATCATATACATCTTCTACTCCAAGTCTTCCTAAACGCACATAACAAGGCCCTTCAATAGAATATACAGCCTTAATGATTTCTTCAGTCTGTTTCGCATCACAAGGCTGGAATACCTTCATGTTTGGAATAGAACGCATTAGAGCCAAGTCTTCAATACATTGATGGCTTGCACCATCTTCTCCTACACTAATTCCTGCGTGTGTTGCACATACTTTTACATTCAAGTTTGGATAACAGATACTGTTACGAATCTGTTCAAAAGTTCTTCCTGCCGCAAACATCGCAAAGCTTGATGCGTAGACTACTTTATTACTTGCAGCCATACCTGCAGCTACTGCCATCATGTTTCCTTCGGCAATCCCCATGTTGAAATGATGTTCTGGTCTTGCTTTCTTGGCATCAATTGTCTTTGTTGATTTTGTTAGGTCGGCATCTAATACAAATAGATCATCATGTTCTACGATTAGTTTTGCCAAAGTCTTTCCATATGCTTCTCTTGTTGCTGTTGCCACTATTCAAGACCTCCTAATTCCTTCATTGCCGTTTCATACTGTTCATCATTTGGTGCTGCACCATGCCATGCATAATTATTTTCCATAAACGATACACCTTTACCTTTGATTGTATGGGCAATAATTACTGTTGGTTTGTCCTTTGTTTGTTTTGCTTGTTCAAATGCATTTCTTAATTCATCAAAATCATGTCCATTTATATCTAATACGTTCCATCCAAAAGCTACAAATTTACTTGCGAATGGTTCTGGTGAAATCACATCATCAATATTTCCATCAATCTGTAAATGGTTGTAGTCTAAGATTGCACATAAATTATCCAACTTATAGTGACTTGCAGCCATAGCTGCTTCCCAAACTTCACCTTCTTCACATTCACCATCGCCTAATAAAGCATAAATACGGTGATCATTTCCATCTACTTTATTTGTGATAGCCATACCCACAGCACAAGAAATACCTTGTCCTAATGATCCTGTAGACATATCGACACCTGCTACATAATTCATGTTTGGATGGCCTTGTAGTTTTGAATCAATATGTCTGAATGTTGTTAAATCTTCTTCTAATAGACCTTTTTCTTTTAGTGTAGCATACAATACAGGACTTGCATGTCCCTTACTCAATACAAAACGATCACGATTGATTGAATCTACATTATCCTTATTGATATCCATCTGTTCAAAATATAGTTCCGTCAAGATATCTGCAGCACTCAATGAGCCACCTGGATGTCCTGATTTTGCACTATAGACTTCGGTTAGAATATTTTTTCGAATGTTTGTTGCGTGTACTTTTAATTCCATATATGATCCTTTCTTTTACATAAACTAAAAAGCTAGAAAAGATAACTACATATAAAATCATCATTTCTAGCTTTTCTTTTTAATTATTACTTATTATATGTAATGTAATTTTCGTAATCGGCAAACATCAAATATTTAGTTTCAGCATCTTCCTCAACTGTTGGAATACGATCTTGTTTTACATAGAATCTGTTATCTACGTGATCATCATTCGTTGTTGAAACTTCAAATAACATTACATCACCTGTTCCTGGAACACCTTGCCATTGATGATATTGATAAGGTTCTAATGTTACGCTTTGTCCTGGTTTTAAAACAATTTTTTCACCAGCTTTAACAGTAACAGACTTTCCATCCACTTTTACCGTTACATCTTTATCAGTAAAGCCTTCGTTTTCATCAGATTGATAGAGCGTGATTTCTAAATCTCCACCACCACGGTTAATGATATCTTCTGTTTTTGACCAGTGGAAATGGAATGGTAAAATCTGTCCATCACGTACATACAATAATTTTTCGCAATATGGTTTTGGATATTTCTCTTTATTGTTAAAATTACCATTTCTAAATACAAATACAGTTAATCCAACTTCCATAAATTTTCCTGTACCAAAATCTGTGACATCCCATCCTAACATATTTTCTACTAATTCTTCTTCGTCTTTTGTGACTTTCTTCCAGTCTTCTGGCGTATAATATGCGAATGGTGGTAAAGGTAATTTAAAATCTTTACATTTATCCATTACATATTCAATAGCATTATTAATTTCTGATCGTTTCATCTGTTTACCTCTTTCATCTTTTGATATACATCCCTTAATGATGGATATAGCATTTTAAACACTTCATACTTTTCATTATATAATTCCATAATTTTTGAATCTGGCTCGATAGTCTCTTTTATTCTATTTAAATTTAAAGAGGCTTCATCAACATTTTTATAAACACCACAACCAACCATTGCCAAAATACAAGCACCATAACCAGGGCCTTCCTCTTTTTCTAGAACATGGATTGGTTTTTGAAGAATATTCGCAATAATTTTTTTCCAAACGATACTTTTTGCGCCGCCACCACAAATAGTTACTTGATTGATATCAATATTTAATTTCTTTGCGACTTCAAAAGAATCTCTTAACGCAAATGCAACTCCTTCAAAGATAGCTTGTGTCATTTGTTTGCGTGTCGTATCCAAGCTTAACCCTATAAAAGCTCCCCTAGCATCAGCATCATTAATTGGAGATCTTTCTCCCATTAAATATGGAAGGAAATATATTGTATTTTCACCAAATCCACACATGTTATCTTGTTCTTTTATGAAATCAGATGTATTTAGTACATCCTCCATCCACCATTTATTACAAGATGCAGCACTTAGCATACATCCCATTAAATGATTTTTTCCTGTCGCGTCCGCAAAGGAATGTAGTGCGTTATGTGGATCCACATTGAACTGATCCAAAGGCATAAATACCGTTCCACTTGTACCGATTGAAACATTACATTGTCCCTGTTCTACACAACGAGTCCCTACCGCAGCCGCTTCATTGTCTCCTGCTCCAGCAACAACTTTTACATTCTCAGAAAGATTAAGTAATACGGCATGCTCTTTATTTAAAGTACCCACTACTTCATAGCTTTCAAATACTTGTGGCAATTGTTCCATTTTCAATCCACAAATATCCAACATTTCTTTTGACCACTTTCGATTCTTTACATCAAACAAAAGCGTCCCACTCGCATCTGAAACATCAGTACAAAATGTTCCTGACAATTTGTATGCAAGATAATCCTTAGGAAGCATAATCTTCCTTATTTTTTTAAAATTTTCTGGCTCATTATTTCTTACCCATAATAATTTAGATGCTGTAAACCCAGCAAAAGCTATATTTCCACAATATTCTGATAGTTTACTTTTACCTATCGTTTCATTTAAATAATGTACTTCATTTGCACTTCGACCATCATTCCAAAGGATAGCTGGACGTATGATCTGATCATTTTCATCCAATATAACAAGTCCATGCATTTGTCCTCCAAAACTGATACCAGCTACATCATTTGGATCCACGCTCTTAGTATGAATTAGTTCAAGTACTGCTTGAATCGTTTGTTTGTACCAATCTTCAGGATTTTGTTCACTCCATCCATTATGAGGATATTCACATGGATAGTCCTTTGAGACAGTTGAAAGAATATTCCCTTTTCCATCACACAACACTGTCTTAACGGAAGAAGTTCCTAAATCTACTCCAATAAATAGCATATTGTTCTCCTATAAAAGGCTAACTGAAATTCAGTTAGCCATGTTTCTTATAATTCAGTAAATGACAAACCGTCTAAATCAATATCATCTTCGGATTCTTTTTGTGTAACCTGTGCTTCAGGTTTATGTTTCAAGAATTGAAGTGCAATCGCAAATACAATTGATCCTACTAATAATGAAATCAACCATTCAACTGGTTTATTGAATCCAGGCAATGCTAAGAATCCACCAGATGGAACACTTGATTCAACTCCAAAGAATCCAATTAATCCGCCACTAACTGCAGATCCAACAGCAGTACAGATTGTAATACGTAATAAGTCATTTAAGATAATTGGGAATGAACCTTCTGTAATTTGGAAACATCCCATTACAAATGCTGATTTCAATGCATCTTTTTCAGTATCTGAGAATAAGTTTCTCTTAGTTAATTTTGAAATAAAGTAACCAATAGTTAATCCAAATGGAGCAACCATACTAGCCTGAATTAGATTGGCAATTGGACCTCCAATTCCTTCAGATAATAATCCAGCGGCAAATGTAAATACAACTTTGTTGATTGGTCCACCATAATCAACTGCAGATAATACACCTACAATAACACCAAAGATAATTGTTGCACTTGGATTACCTTGCATACTTACTAATAGATTTGTGATTGCATTTGTTACCCAAGTAATAGGAACGCCCAATACATATTGCATTGCTGCAGCAACAATTAATGAAACTAATAAAGGCAAAATTAACTGTGGTAATAATCCTTGAACCCACTTAGGAACTTTAATAACTTTCAATAGCCATTTTGTTAAATAACCAGCTAAATAACCAGCAATCAAACCACCTAAGAAACCATAACCATCAACTTTACATAACAATCCTAAAATGACACCAGGTGCAATTCCAGCTTTATCAGCGATTGAATAAGAAATACCTGTAGATACAATAATTGGAATAAATCCTAAGGCAGTTCCACCAAGTGTTGTTAATAAACTTGGTAATGGAGTAGAAGCGTTCAATGTATCAACGCTTGTTCCTCCAAAAATATTACCTACAACCATCAACATACCAGATGCTGCAACGAATGGAATCATATATGCAATTGCAGTCATCATGTGCTTTTTCAACTGTAAATTTTTCATCATTCTTCTCCTAAGCTAACATACTTTCTACTTTCTTAATTAATGCTTCCGCATTATGAACAACAACCTTTGTAGGAACTTCGATTACCTTTTTTCCCTTAAAACGTTCTTTTCCTGTAACACCTACATCAACTGCGAAAATTACTACATCCGCATCTTTGATCTGCTGATCCGTTAAAGTATCTTCTTGACCAATAACACCTTGTGTTTCAACATGAATTTCATGCCCTCTTTTTTTAGCAGCATCAATTAATTTTTCTTGTGCCAAATACGTATGCGCAATTCCAGCAACACATGCACAAATACCTACAATTTTCATATTATGATCTCCTTATATTATTTAAAACAATTAATTACATCTTCACTAGTTTGAGCATTCAATAAAGAATCAACGACTTCAGATTTTGCCAATTTGCGTGCAACTTGAGAAAGTAACAATAAATGTGTTTTTGCAAAGTCAACATCGTTTTGAACCGCAAATAGTAATATTACTTTCACACCTTTTCCATCAAGTGTTTCCCATTCAATCTCTTTATCTAATTTACAAATGGCAAGTGTAGTCTTTTTGACACTGTCACTTTGACCATGTGGAATCGCAATATAGTTTCCAATTCCTGTCTCACCTTGTTTTTCTCTTTCTAATACATCTTCATAAAATGTTTTAGCATCTGATAGATAGCCATTTTCCATAAGTAAATTACTCATTTTTTTAATGGCATCCAATTTGTTATCAGCACTCAAAGAAGTACGAATGATATTCTTATCTAAAAATTCTGTTAATTCCATATACATGCTCGTATTATCCATTTAGGAAGACCTGAATGGATTTTTTCTTTCTAGGCCGTTCCTGGTCAAGTATATCTTACGGCCATTTGATATACTTGCTTTGCACTGTGGATTTGTTTCTATACA
>NZ_JAXKBY010000132.1:0-1371 GCF_036552745.1 Faecalicoccus sp. | reverse complement strand
GTTCATGATTTTACACCGGTGCAGTATCCGGCCAACAACCCTCATGCGGAGTGGAAGACAACGCACTTCGATTTCCATCAGATTCATGATAATATCTTGAAATTTGATATTTTAGGCCATGTCGATCCAACCGCTATGAAAATGTTGGAAAGAATTACCGGAAAAGATGTGCGTACGATTCCGATGAATGACGAAGCAACGATGGCAATTTTCTCCGGCTTGGATTCTTTAAATATCGATACGACACGCTACAATGAAGTAACCGGGGCGGCCGGTATTCCGGAGTTCGGCACCAAATTTGTCCGAGGTATCCTGGAAAAGACTAAGCCGACGACATTTGCGGAGCTTGTCAGTATTTCCGGATTAAGCCATGGAACGGACGTATGGTTGGGAAATGCCGAGGAATTGATCAATAATGGGACATGTGTGTTAAGTGAAGTTATCGGTTGTCGTGATGATATCATGGTCGATTTAATTCAAATGGGTCTGGAACCTAAACAAGCCTTTACCATCATGGAAAGTGTTCGTAAGGGGAAAGGCTTAAAAGATGAATGGATCGAATCGATGAAGGCCAATAATGTGCCGGACTGGTATATTGATTCTTGTTTAAAGATCAAGTACATGTTCCCAAAAGCACATGCGGTTGCGTATGTTATGATGGCTGTGCGCATCGCCTGGTTTAAGGTTCATATGCCAAGAGCTTACTACTGTATGTTCTTTAGTATTCGTTGTGATGCCTATGATATTTCGACGATGATTGCAGGAGAAGAGGCCATTCGACAACGGATGACCGATATTCGCAGAGCCAGAGAAGATAAGACACAGAAGGTCAGTGATAAGGAGCTTGCGATCTATGACACATTGGAACTTGCCCTGGAAATGGCTTGTCGTGGCTATCGCTTTGCCAATGTTTCGATCAATCGTTCAGCTGCCAATGAATTTATCATGGATCCTGATGACGATAAAAGCATTATTCCGCCATTTACCAGTTTGGATGGTCTGGGGGATAACGTAGGAAAATCCATCGTAAAGGCAAGAGAAGAAAGACCGTTCTTATCGAAGGAAGATGTTTTAAAACGTACCCAGCTTTCAAAATCATTATTAGATCGCTTAGATATGATGAATGCTTTGGAAGGTTTGGACGATGAAAATCAGATGACATTGTTTTAAAAGAAAAAAGACCAGATGCTGAATATAGAGGTATGATCTGGTCCCTGTCAAGTGGACACATTAAATAAGTAAAAATGCGTTTGTCAAGAAAAGTGTGTAAGTAATTTTTAATTATCTATTGACACTCTCAAAAGCATCTTATCTTGAACAAATCAATCTTACATATGCACCAAAAGCCAGGTAGCTCTTTCAGAGTTGCCT